>JALOQW010000530.1 GCA_025459275.1 Pirellula sp. | reverse complement strand
ATCCGTTCTTGCCCGCCTGCGCACCATGGCAAGTCCCGGCGTTGCATCCAAGTCGGGACAACGCGGGATTGACGTCGCGCACGAAGTCGACGGTGTAGTCCTGGTTCATGTGGGATTCGAATGGAATGTTACGAGTGTGCGTTCCGACTTGGACGGCGATCTGCGATGGCCCTGCCGCGAGAGCCTGAACCCAACCTCGATCCGAAACCCACGCTTGTTGTCCATCGACTTGGAAAGTGGCTTGCGAGGTCACATCGACGAGATCGCCCGTATCCAATTTCCCCATCACCACGATCTGTGCCGAATCATTCCAGGATGCCAACGAGATGGAACTCGGAAGGACCGAGATGTCGGTGATACGTTCGGCAGCGATCGCTTGGTGTTCGAGTTCCTCATTGCCTGGAGCCTTGCGAGGTGCGGCTCGTTCTTGACGATGCTGCTCGGCAAGCTGCGACAGACGCTCCGTTCGGGATGCGATCAGCGATGGAATCCCTTGCGAAGCGGACTCGATGTTGGGTGTCGCATCAAAATCTGCCATGGAGGCATTATCTGCGATGTTCCAGACACGGATTCGGCCATCGGAACCGCCGGCGGCAATGCGACCTTGATTGTCCAAAGCAATGGAATAGATCGCTGCGTTCGCTACATTCCATGTTCCGAGAACTTGAGGTTGAGCGGTGATGTAGGTTTCAAGCTTCTTGCGTTCCTCGGGGGTGATCGAGAAGACGAGTTTGGCTTGGATGGCGCGGATCTCATCAGGAACTTGGCCATCGACATCGTAGGACCAGACTTTGATGGTGCTCTGATTGTCCAGGGTTGAGACGGCGGCCAAGTACTTGCCATCGGGGCTGACAGCAACGTCAAAGATTCGACCGGGCATCGGTTCCAATTGACGGATCAGGTTGGCATCGTCGCCGATGACGCGAGCGGTTTGTCGAAAGACTCGATAGATCTTGGGAACACCGTCAGCACCACCCACAAAGATTTCGTTTCGTTGTGGGTGTCGAGCGATGGCCTGAATACCACCACGCAGAGCGCCGGGAGTAATCGAGGTCACATTGTCGATGAAGCGTTCGGTTTCAACCTCGGTTAGCTTGACTGTCATATCGCGACTGACAGAGAGCAGATGCTTGCTATCCACCGTAAAGACCGTTGCACGAGGCCAGTCTTCGTGAGCACGCTGAAAGAGACGTTGATTGCCTTCGAGATCAAACGCGCGAATCGAGTTATCGGTCATGCCAAGGGCAATCAACGATGCATCGTGCGACCAGGATAGCCCAAACAGCGTATCGCCTCCAAAAGACATGCTTCGTTCCAAGCTGCCCTTTTCAAGATCCCATACTTGGAGTTCCCCTGACACACCAGGTTCCCCTCCAGCGACTGCAAGCCACTTTCCATCGGGAGAGAATCGGACCGATTCCAATCGAGGACTCATCCCTACCAAGCGCTGGGATCGACTCCAGTCCTGCGCGTTGAAGACCAGTGCCTCGTGGAATCCGGTAACGGCCAATTTTGAGCCGTCAGGTGAGAAGTGCATGCTGACGATATTGGGGGCACTTGCGTACTTCGGAGGATTCTCGCTGCTGTATCGCGGTCCTTGATCGACAGAATCGATCTTGGCTCCCGCGGCAATCCATCGACGAATGGTTTCGATGTCTTCGGGCTTGAGCGGGGGCAAGTTCTTGGGCATCTCGGCTTTGCCATCGACCAGAGAGATCTCCTTCATGAGATAGCTGGCATCCGGATCTCCCGGCACAATAGCCGCATCGCCGGACTCGCCGCCTTGCATCAATGCCGTTGCATCGGTCATCAAGTAGCCACCGAGCTTCTTGGCTTCTTGATGGCAGGCGAAGCAGTTGGCTCGCAGGATGGGGAGGACATCGCGCGACCAGGTGGGTGGATCATTCTCCGAAGCGTTGGCTTGATCGCGATGGCTAGCGACCACCACAACGCCAATGAGAAGGAGAGCCACTGGGATTCGAACTTGCAACCATCGGCGCATAGAGAGAACCTGTTCGAAAAAGCACTTCGGTGAAACGGGGCGACTGCCGAGGGTCTACAACCGAAAGTGGTCTTAACGTTAGCGAGGAACGGGAAGGCGGGACCCAGTCATGACTTAAAGATCGTGCGGGGCGATGCATCGACGGCATCGACCTTTGAATATAGCCCAGCCTCCGCCTGGGGTCAACTTTTCGCCCTTGTTACGCAGGAATGTGCTGGACGCCCCCCGCAATCCATTCGGATTCCCCCCCTTTCTAAGCGGAAGGGCGCAAGCCCTCCGGTAAGGCTCACCCCTCCGGCAAGACTCACCCCGTCAGGTACGAATCACCGCTTCAAAGGCCCCTTCGGTGCAGGACGCGCCCCGAACCGAAATAGACGGGTTCGGACGGTTCGCGCTTGGAACGCGTTTGCGACACCGGACGGCTCGCGCCGTACCGCTACGATGCCGTACTGCGAGCGCCCAGTCGCGCCGGGGACACTCACTCGCGCCGGGGACATTCCCCGTGGCCCTGTATCTTCGCGCATGGCGAGATAGCTGGCATTTCATAACAACAAA
>JALOQW010000191.1 GCA_025459275.1 Pirellula sp. | reverse complement strand
CGAGAAGTACTTCCAACCTCCGGCACCGGATTGGCTTCTTTGGTTTGTGATCCTGTGGTCGTTACCCTTTCTATGGATCGCCGTTTCGATGAGTGTTCGACGAGCTGCCGACTCTGGACTGAGTGCGTGGCTTGGCCTCTTGGTATTCGTCCCGCTGGCGAATCTTTTCGTGATGGCCTATTTATGTTTTCCGAAGTCTACATCGTGGAAGCCGGCGATGGATTCGCCTAGCGGCTTGAGACCTCAAGGTGCCCCGATAGATGAACCAATGTTGGGCACTGGAGAGCTTGTCCAATCCCCGCAACCATTGGTCGAGCATCGCGTAACTTCAGCGTTGCTTGGGATCGCTGCAAGCGCACTGATTTGCATTCTGATGGTTTCAGTTAGCGTCTATCTAATCGGTAACTATGGGGCTGCTTTGTTCATGGGAACTCCGATCATCATGGGTGCGACCAGCTCCTACATTTACAATCGACCCTACTCTCAGGGTGTATTTTCGAGCATCTTGATCGCAGAGCTTTCCGTTTTACTGAGCGGAATGATCCTGCTGCTGTTTGCTTTTGAAGGGATTCTTTGCCTCGCGATGCTCCTGCCGATCGCTGCGATGATGGCTATCCTCGGTGCTTTGATCGGAGTGATGATCGCAAAGATCCAGCCACAACAATCGTTAACGTTCCTGGTTCCGATCAGTTTCCTGCCTGTGCTTGCCGGTGCAGAGCACATTGTAAAAGACGTACCCGAATATGAAGTCCTAACAACCATCGAAATCGAGGCTTCCCCAGAGGAAGTTTGGCCGAACGTCGTCGGATTTTCAGAACTTGACGATCCGCCCAGTTGGTTCTTCCAACTGGGTATTGCCTACCCTAAACGTGCGACGATCATTGGCTCTGGCATCGGTGCGGTTCGTCATTGTGAGTTTTCGACAGGCCCGTTCATAGAGCCGATTACGGTTTGGGATCCCCCTGCAAGGCTAGCCTTTGATGTTCGATCGCAGCCGGCTCCTATGCACGAGCTGAGTCCCTATCGCCATGTTCATCCGCCTCATTTGGACGGATACCTTCGGTGCAAACGAGGGGAGTTTCGGCTTATCGATTTGAAGAACGGCCGAACGCGGCTCGAAGGAAGAACTTGGTACGAGTACGAAGTTTTCCCTCAAAGCTATTGGACTTTGTGGACAGATATACTCATCCACCGAATTCATATTCGGGTTTTGAATCACATTAAGAAGCTGTCCGAACACTGACGTTTGTCCGTCGAGCTATCCTATCAAGCGATTATGCACTCATTGCCACCTCTAGCCAGAAAGCATTCGCCCAAGCCAGACTGGGTTTATGAAAACTCGCGTTATTGTCGATTCGGAAGCCTATGGTCGAATAGGGGCATTGGCGAGGCGTTTGAAATAGGCCTCGATGACTTCACGATAGTGGCTCGGAAGATCCTTGGTGATGCTTTGCAAAGCTTCTTGGCGTTGTGCCGGTGGTAGATTCCCCCAACCCGCGTCATCCCCGATGTCCTTTTCGTCCACTTCACCCGCACCTTGACCGGCTCCGGGCTGGCTCTTCTGCATCGCGTCGCCTTGGGTCGGCTGAGGTGTCTGAGACCCACTCCGCTTACGCTGTTGTTGTTGCTGCTGCTGTTGTTGCTGTTGCTGCTGCTGTTCCAGTTGCTCGATCATCTTCTCGAGTTTGTCGACGATGGCTTGTTCCTGATCCCGTACTTGTTTGCCGGTACGGCCGAGCGCCAATCGTCTTTCGACATCGTTCATCATGCGTGCGATCTCGTCGAGCGAGTCTTCCTTGAGCGGTTCAATGTCCGTTAGCATCAACCGGGCAGTGATGGCATATCGGGTTGGGATCTCTGTTTCTCGTTCGAGCAGTTTGCGAAGATTCTCTTCACAAGGTTGCTTCATCAACAAGTGGTGTTGGCACACCGCCAAGGTAAAGAGCCATGAGGAAGGGTCGGAAGTGGAGTCGATTGAGATGGGTTGAAGGTGCGAGATTGCCTCATCAATGAACTGGTGGTGAACCAAGGCTCTGGCATACGCCAGTTGAAGTTCGGGCTTGATCCAACCTGGGATGGCTCCATTGGCGATCAGAGAGCTTAGCTTTGCATCCAAGGTTGCCATTGAATCGGCCCCCCAAGCGGCGCGCAACCCTTCCACAAAGCTTCGAATCGAAGCATCGCAATCGCTTGCGAGATCCAATACCGCTTCGTGGAGAGCAACGCCTCGTTTGGAAACCAGAGTCGACGCGGCATCGCGGGCTTCTCGGCGCGCGTCATCGACCAGTTGGCGATCGATCCATTCCTCGAAGGATGTGCGGAGTCGATTCGCGTCCGGCCAGGACCAGGTGGCCTGCTTGCGAAGCTCCATCGGATCCGACCCCATCGAAGGGGCGCAAGGCGACAGCAGCAGGCAAACACTTGCCGTTAGTATCCGCATGAAGCAAAGTCGATCGGACACGGTCACCTCAAGCTTGAATAAGAAAAATTTCTAATACTCAGGTCGCTAAGGTAAGTATACGTGATGGCTTCGTCAAAAGCGATACTCGGTTGGGTGTCCCGGCGGGAAGGTTTTTGTTGCTGGGTGACCTAACCGTCGGAGTGGCCACAGGTTGGAGAAGAACTACCCATTTGGGGGGAGTTGTCTGGGGTTGGAAAGCTCGGAAAAATCCCCTCGCTGCGTACGGGCGGATCCCGCCGAACCAAGGTTACACCCACCCCCTCTTTTGGGGGATGGCTAGGAATTTCTGAGGTTCGGCGTTGAAGGTCCGAAGAGTCCGAAGCAGACTGAATGGGGCAGGGAAGCGACAGGGTATTCCTGCTGGTGGGTCGAAAGGTTATCGACTTTTCCCAGCGTTTTTCCACTTCGCGAAACCGGTGCACGCTTCCTGCCATGGCCAATGTCGATCGTGCTTACAACCATGTCCGCCAAGAGCTTGCCGAAGTCGGCTTGTTGTCTGATGGTGTGTACTTGGATGTTGTGGAGTTGATCGTGTCGGGGGAGAAGAGCGAAGGGGAGCGGGGCTATGTGTTTGAGCAGGTCGGTCATTATGCCAAGTGGGGATACAAGCCAGGGGTGATCTATTTGCCCCGCGACCTACCGCACCAACCTCGCAAACCGGGCATGACGTTGTGCGACACCATTCGACACGAGTACGCGCATGCGTGGTTCTTTCATGACCCCTCGTTCTTTCGTGGGGAGTGGTTTCCAAGGACGTTCGGAACGTCGTACAGCAACTGCAATCCGACGCCCTACAACCGATGGCGGCAAATCCTGAAGCGGAATCCGGAGTATCAGGAGGGCAAAGCGCGTTGCCGGACGGAGCGTGGGAAGCTGCGGTTTTTCTACGGATACTTGCTTTCCGAGTTCATCACGGACTATGCAACCACGAATGCCAGCGAGGATTTCGCCGAGACCTTCATGTTTTACTTGAAGTACCGTCGATCCCTGGAACGGTTTCGTCAGCGTCCGGGTGTGTATCGCAAGCTGAGAAACGTGGAGCGGGCGGTTCAGGTAGCGCGACGCAGGATCGGCTCTGGAGTATGGCAAGGGACCAACCGTCGCTGGGCGTAGGGGCTGACACGGATCTGCATGCCGGGCAGACTTTTCCTTGCAACCATGTCGTGGCGAATTTTCAGATGGGGCGCCTTGGCCCAGTTTCTTTTCGCGGTTCAGGCATGGATTGACTCCACTGCCTGGGGCACTCGACCGTTACTCAAGGGGAAGGGTCAGTTCCTATTCAGGTGATAGACGATCGATGCAAGTAGAGCTTAACCAGAACAATCATCGAGAGCCTTTGGTGGAACGCCAACGGTTATTGGAGCGTTGCATGGGTAAGCAGGAACTGGCTGACCGGTTGGTGGGCATTTTGGTCAGCGGGCTTCCGAAGGACTCCGTAGAAATTCAGAATGCTTTGGAGACAGGTGATTTGCCGCGAGTGGCGGCTGTATCGCACCGATTGAAGGGGGCCGCTGCCAACATGTGTGCTCCGTCATTGTCTTCTGCTGCGGCCGCGTTGGAGAATGCTGCGCGGACTTCAGACTTGGAACGGGTCCCGGATTCGTGGTTTGTGCTTCAACAGCAAATTGATTTGGTGCTCGAGGAACTTCGATGAGCTTTCAATTTGCAGCGAGTTCGAACAAGCGGAGTGCCATCAAGGTGCTCATCGTTGATGACGATCCGATCTCATTGGCACTCCTATCGAATTTTTTGACCGAGTTAGGGTACGAGTTCGAGTCGGCCACAAATGGTCGAGAAGCACTCGATAAGATGCGTTGGTTCACGCCGTCGCTGGTCATTTCCGATGTGGAAATGCCTGAGATGGATGGTGTGACGTTATGCCGGGAGATCCGTCGTCGACGCTCGATCCAATACACCTATGTGATTCTGCTGACGTATAGATCCGAGCACGAATCGCTTCTGATGGGGTTGAATGCAGGTGCCGACGATTATTTGAGCAAGCCATTCAGTCCTGAAGAACTCCGTCTGCGCATCGACGCTGGAAAACGACTACTGAGTCTCGAGGGTCGAGACATGATGATCTTTTCTTTGGCCAAGTTGGCTGAGAGCCGAGACGAAGATACCGGCGAGCACCTCGAGCGGATGCGCGAGTACTCCAAATTGATTGCTGCCGAATTGATGACTTGGCCCAAATTCGCTGACGTCATCGATTGCCAGTTCGTAGAGCTGATCTACCTGACCAGTCCCTTGCACGACATCGGCAAGGTGGGGGTCCCGGACAGCATCTTGCGGAAACCGGGCAAGCTGACTCCAGAAGAGTTTGAGATCATGAAGCAGCACACGTTGATCGGTGCAGATACACTGAAGGCGTCCGCTCAGGCCTATTCGGAAGCGACGTTCTTGTGGATGGCATACGAAATCGCCGTGAACCATCACGAACGATGGGATGGAACGGGCTATCCGCACCAATTGAGTGGCGAACAGATTCCGTTATCCGCTCGCATCGTCGCAGTTGCGGACGTTTACGACGCCCTCCGATCGAAACGTGTCTACAAGCCTGCATTCAGTCATGAAAAATCGGTGGAGATCATCGTTCAAGGCAGAGGCACCCAATTTGATCCGGACATCGTCGATGCCTTTGTCAAGCTTGAATCTCAGATTCGCGAGGTTGCAGAGAGCTATTCTCTGCGGTTGCCAGCCCCGATCGTAGATCCACTCAGTCTCGGCTCAGTACCATCTCAACCCGTCGCCGAGTGAGCGACCCTCACCTCACCGCGCGCGATTTCTTCGAGCGCCTCCTGCAGCCAATCCGGCTGGATGGGTTTGGTCAAACATCCATCCATCCCGGCATCACGACATTTGGACTCGATGCCTGACAAGGCGTGCGCTGTCATCGCAAGGATCGGTACCGAGGCGTTTCCATTCGTTAGAAGTCGGATTTGTCGGGTTGCTTCGAAGCCATCGAGGACCGGCATTTCGACATCCATCAAAACAGCGTCAAAGCGTGTCTCACGAACTGCATCGACCGCTTCTTGGCCGTTGGTTGCCATCTGATACTCATGTCCGAAAAGCTCGAGAAAGCCAGCAGCGATTTCGCGATTGACCTCACTGTCGTCGACGACCAGGATTCGCATCGAATGCTGGGTCGTTTTTCCTTCTGCCTTCGGTGCCGTGGACGTTGTTGATCGCTCGAGGAAACGGCGTGTCATGCGAATCAACTCCGCTGCGGAAATCGGTTTCAGCAAGCAGCGATCTGCATCGATATGAAGCTTCTGGAATATCGCATCTGGACTGATGGTTGGTGTCAGTATCATCATCGGCGAGGACTGCAAGAAAGCCGCTTTCTCCGGCGCATCGACATGTTCTATCCATGACGAGTCAAAATCGGAATCCACGACGATCAAATAGGCTCCCTGATCTTTCTGTTCCGCGATCTCTTTCATGTCAGGCCAAGCTTCGGATAGATCCGCGTAACACTCGCAGATGGCATACGCGTTTCTCAACGCCTGACAGTAAACGGTGCGACTGCTCGGCGATCCGCCAATCATGAGGATTCGAACGTTATGCAGCGAGTCGGTTTCATCGAAGGTGCATTTCGTTGCGTCAACGGGAATCGTAAAATGGAAAGTACTTCCTCGGCCAACCTCGCTCTCAACCCAGATGTCGCCGCCGAAGAGACCCACCAACTGCGAGGAGATGGTTAAGCCCAGGCCGGTTCCTCCATATTTTCTTGTTGTTGAGGAGTCGCTTTGCCGGAAGCTTTCAAAGATTGATTGATGGCGGTCGGCAGGGATCCCAGGTCCAGTATCCCGGACTGAGAAGTGGAGCATGGCAGCTCCCGAGTCGTTAGTCACCCATTCGCAGTGAACGTAAACCTCACCGGTGTCGGTGAACTTGATCGCATTGCCGATGAGATTGACAAGAATTTGTCGCAGTCTACCAGGATCCCCTTCAACGCGAGAAGGAACGCGGGGGTCGATATGGCACAGGAGTTCAATATGTTTCTTGAATGCATAAACCGACATGAGCTTCGTCGCATCATGGATGGTTTCATGCAGTGCAAAAGAAATGTGTTCGAGTTCCATCTTCCCAGCTTCGACCTTCGAGAGGTCCAGGATATCGTTTAATATCCCCAACAGCGCATCGCCGGACTGCTTAACGACTTTCAGGCAATTGCGTTGCTTGGCGTTCAGGTCGGACTGGAGAGCTAGCTCCGTCATTCCGAGAATACCGTTCATCGGCGTTCGGATTTCGTGACTCATCGTTGCGAGGAAGCGGCTCTTGGCCGCGTTAGCCGCTTCGGCTGCCTCCTTGGCCTCCTTGAGTTGTCGCTGAGCGTGCAACAGTTCTTGGGCTGTTCGCTCCAACTCGCTATTTGAGATCGCCAGTTCATTGGCGCGTGTGGTGATGGCTTCGGTCGCTTCGTGAATTCTCTGTTCGAGGGTCGCATTGAGATCAGCAAGCTCCGAGAATCCTGCCGCATTCTCCAAAGCAGCGCCAGCGATGGTCGCGATGAAGTCTGCCAAGCGTTCTTCGTCGGCTCCGAAGAGATTCTTGACTTGGCTATGGGTCACACATAGAAAGGCAACAACACGTTCACGGACTTTGATTGGTACGCAAATTCCTGAACGGCGAAGGCCTAGCTCGCTGTCCCTGCAAAGCGATTCGTCTTCAACCAGGACAGTGGCTCGACCTTTTCTTGTGGCATCCTGGATCAAGAGTGCCGTGAACAAATCTCCAGTTAGCTCGGTGGACATCCCAAGCTCGTCGGCTCCTTGCTCCAATTCGATCAAGTAGCATTTTTCACCACGCAGCAAGCGTCTCGCAGCTTCTTGGGATTGCTCAAAAATGCGTTGTGGGGAGAGTGCCGATGCGATCTGGCGACCGGACTCCAACACGCCTTCGAATCGATCGGCTAAAGACAACGTTGCTGGTTGTCGATTCGCCCAATGCGTGTTCGCGATTGGATCGTGCAGCTCCGACAGAAGCTGTTGAGATTCTTCTTGGGCTTGCTTGGCATCGATGCTTGGTAGGGAAATTCCCATTTCCGCAACGTAACGCAGGGTGAGAGCGAGCTCGAACTTCGTCCTCTGGGATCTGGCCTTGTCGATACTCCGCTGCAACCATTGCTGGGCCTTTCTCGTGTTCCCCTGCATCGCGAAGGTCAGGGCATACTCGCGCATTGCACGGGGTAGATCGTTTTCACAGAGTCTCGACAATCGGATGTGCTTCCATGCGGCTCGACGTGCACGACGCAGTAAACGATTGGCGAGTTTTGGCGAATACGAGAGATGTGCAATGGCTTTTTCGCGAAACGCGGTCGCGAGCCATGCCGTTGCCGGAAGGGTGTATGCGTTCATGACCCCGGACTTGGCCGCGATACCATACGCTTTCTGGAGATATTCGATCGCGACATCGTATTCTCTGCGGTACAGGGCGGCGATCCCTGCAGCAATAGAGATCTGGCAAGAGCTTTGAACAGCGAGTTGCGTTCGAGCCATCTCCCGCT
>JALOQW010000014.1 GCA_025459275.1 Pirellula sp. | reverse complement strand
ACTTACTCAAAAATTTGCGGTCGGCAGGTCGAACAATGGATAGGACTCGATCGGGTAACGGGACAAGGTACATTTGATTGGGGGTCCAAACCACATCCCGATTGACCACATTTTCTACGTAGCCGCCGGTCGCTTGGGCAACAGCATCCGGTCCTGGAATCGACTTCATCGTCGCATACCCGATTTCCCAATTCGGTTGGAGGCGAGCGAAATCAATTTCGCTTGCAAGCCGCACGCGATCTACATTGCTCGGCAAATCGATTTCGAGTGGAGTACCGAGGGTAAGCTGACGCAGCGATGCCAGGTCGGCATGCATGACCGAATTGGCAGGCTTGGGAGTGGACCGCAGTACATCCGCAAGCGACGGTTCGGCACTCATTCCAGGTGTTGCAATGAGCCACGAAACAGCAAACGTGAACGAAAGAACACAGAACAAGCGCATGGCGGAACCTCACGGCAAAGAAAGTCAGTAGGATAAGCTATTGCATTGTGAACGAAGAGGTGTTGAAACACAACCACCGAATGCGGCGCACGATAAAAGCGCCTCGATTCATTCACCCAAAACGTAAGCAAAAATGAGTGGAGCAACGATGGTTGCATCGCTGTGGATCATGAACTTAGGGCAATCAGGATCCAATTTGTTCCAGGTGATTTTTTCGTTAGGAACGGCACCGCTGTAGCCGCCATAGCTGGTTTCCGCATCGCTGATTTGTGCAAAGTAAGCCCATCTGCGGATGTCCGTTTCATCCAAGTCTTGGATCCACATTGGGACAGCGCATATTGCGAAATCTCCGGCGATACCTCCACCGATCTGGAAGAATCCGATCGGTCGATCGACGCATTCGCGTTTGTACCAGCTCGCAAGATGTTCTAACTGCTGTGTTCCCGACTTGAGTGCCGAGTGGGATCGGACGGTGCCATCCATCACCCGCGCGGTGAACATGTTTCCGAGTGTACTGTCTTCAATGCCTGGAGAGTAAATCGGAATCCCGGCTTGCTTGGCGGCATACATCCAGGAGTGTTCGATAGGTACCTGGTAGTGTTGCTCCAACTCTTTCTCCTCGAGAATCTTGAACATGTATTCATAAGGAAAATACTGTTCACCTTTCGAGGCTGCGTCGCTCCAGTATTTAACGAGTCGATCTTGCATGTGCATCATGACGGTCTCAGGAATGCAAGTGTCCGTGACCCGGTTGAATCCAGAATCCCTAAGGGCGACTTCGTCTTCGGTACTGAGTGCGCGCCAGTCTTCGATGACTCGATATTCGTTGTGCGCAAAGAGATTGAATAAATCTTCTTCCAGATTCGCGGCAGTGCACGATATCGCGTGCACCTTCCCGTTTCGAATCATATCTGCCAGTGAAATACCCAACTCTGCAGTGCTCATGGCTCCAGCGAGTGAGACCAACATCATACCGTTATCTCTCTCGATGAAGGTCTTGTATGCCTTCGCAGCCGACAACGTCTCGCGAGCGTTGTAGTGGCGAAAGTGCTTTTCCATGAATGCGGAGATTTTCGACATGTCAATCCACCTCGATGCAATAGCAGTCAACGGAAGGAGGGGGGAGCTTACTGTTTGGACATCGGCATGACAACATAAGAGTAGTTGTCTTCCGTGAGAAACAAAGCGGGTTCGGTGTTGTTGCTGACATCCAAGAAGAAGACTTTGTCCGGATCGAGCACCTTAAAAAAATCGGACACGAATCTGGCGTCCATGGTGATGTGAATGGGTTCACCGGTGTAAGTGATTGGAATTTCGACCCGAGACTGTCCGACATCGGCCGTCTTTGCCGAGGCGATGAGGGTGCCATCCGCAAAGGTAAACTCGACTCCGCGACTTTCTGGATCTGCAACGATCGATGCCTGGCGAATCGCGGAGAAAAACGGTCCAGCGAGCCCTTCGATGCGCGTCCGACCTTGGCTCGAAGGGAGCACCATGCGCCAATTGGGATATCGACCTTCCACGAGCCTCGAATAGATGGTGCATCGATTGGTTCGAAGGAGGATGTCGTTGCTTCGAGCAGCGATTTGAACCATTTCGTCCTTGTCGGTGATCGATCGTTCAATCAATTGCAACGTTTTCGTTGGAACGATGGTTGACAGTCCCGAGGTCTGATAGTTGTTGATCGACTGGCCTATGCCTTTCATGCATGCCAAGCGACGGCCATCCGTCGCCACCGCAGTGATCGAGTCTCCTTCGATTTCGAAAAGTACGCCACCCAATTGATAGCGGGTGCTCTCGGTATCGGTTGCAAAGACCGTTCGTTTTACCAACTCTCGGAATAGCCCTGGCGGGATTACGAAGTAGCTCTCCTCAGCGAATTTGGCGACGCTCGGAAACTCGTCCGCGTTAGTGAGAGGTAGATGGAACTCCGAATGCTGCCCACGAATATCGAGGGAGGTCGGCGTCGTTTCGATCGTCAAGTACTCGTCGGTCGACTCGCGTAGGATGTTACCGACGCGTTGCACGCTCAGCAGCGCTTTCCCGGGAATCTGGACCTGGACATCGTCGACTTCGAGCCGCACGCCCGCTTCCAAATCGGTTGCCATCAGGACAACTCGATCATCCTCCGCCTCAATCTTGACGTTGAGCAAAATGTCTTTCGGACTGCGCGTCGGCGCCAAAGCAGAAGCAATCTGAAAGGCGGATAAAAACTTTTCTCGATGAACCAAAATCTTCATAGCACGTCGCCTCGATCAACAAGGTTGCCGAATTCTGTCGGCCCAAACCATCCGGTTTTTTCTCATTTCCCAAGCCGCATGTTGTAACCCGGTCTGGGGCTTTCTTGTAGATGGGATGCTTGCTTTCTTCAGGACGTTATTGATGGCGTTGATTCGCGGCCGTAAGTGCGGGTGAATCGTCCCAGCCACTCCGATTCGCTCTGTGTCAGCACCCCGGGTGGGCAACGCCAAACCCAGTTTCCGCAACTGGTCCCAGGGGTGTTCATCCTCGCATCAGCCCCGAGACCGAGCAGATCTTGCACAGGGGCGATGGATAACGCAGCGACAGAACTCCAGATCGCACGCATCATACCAAGGTGGATGTTTTCCGGGGAGCATCCCAAATACCGAAGCGCATACTCTTTCTCGGCATCGATCGCTTCTTGCGAACGAGTGCTCCCTTCGCCAGCCACACTCTGATACCAACCCACAACCGTATCGTTATCGTGCGTGCCGGTATACGCGATGCAGTGCGTTGGATAGTTGTGAGGCAAGTCGATCGAGGTGGAATCGCCACCGAAGCCAAACTGAACGATCCGCATCCCAGGAAAGCCAAATGCATCGCGCAGTTCATGCACTTCTTTGGTAATGAAACCGAGATCCTCCGCGATAACGGGCAGTTCGTCACCCGCCGACGCCCCTAGCGATCGAGCAATGGTCTGGAAAAAATCATGCCGCGGTCCCGGTTTCCAGGTCCCGATCCGAGCATCCGGGCTGCTGGCCGGTATCTCATAGTACGATTCAAAACCGCGGAAGTGATCGATGCGAATCAGATCGCACAACTGCAGGGTTCTTTGAAATCGCCGAATCCACCAGGCGTATCCGGTGTCGCGATGAACTTCCCATTTGTACAACGGATTGCCCCAGCGTTGGCCATTCACCGCAAAGTAGTCCGGTGGTACCCCCGCAACAACCGTCGGTCGCCCTTCGTGATCCAATTCAAAGAGATGCTGCCCAGCCCAGACATCGGAGCTGTCCATCGAAACAAAGATCGGAATGTCACCGATGATTCCAACCCCTAACTCCGCAGCATACGCCCTCAACTCCCTCCATTGCCGATCGAACAGGAATTGAATGAAGGCTTCAAAATCGCACGCAATGCGAGTCTTGTCATACCAATGCGCGATCGCGCTCGGATCTCGATGGGCGAGCGCGCGGTCCCATTCGTACCAGGGCTTATCGTGATGGTACGCCTTGCAAGCGGTGAACAAACAATGCTCATCCAGCCAGTGCCCGTGGATATGACGAAATTCATCGAAGGCGCTCTTCAAGTCGCTGCGTTGATGCTCGAATCGACGAAACGCCATCCGCAACAACTCGATGCGTCTCCAGGCAGATCGCTCAAAGTGCACGCGATGACATTCTTCTTCGCGAGTATCCGCCACCGCGGATTCCCAGTCCTCCTGCCTCAGCAATCCATCCCGGACCAACAACGCAGGACTGACCAGCAGCGGATTCCCTGCAAACGAGGAGGGGGATTGGTAGGGCGACCAGCCATAGCCTACTGGACCCGTAGGAAGAATCTGCCACCAGCGTTGCTCTGAAGCATGAAGGAACCGCACAAATTCGAACGCAGCGGGTCCGACATCCCCGGAACCGAGATCCCCTACGGACCAGGAACCGTCGGTGCCGGGCAGAGAGTCCACGTGGGCACGGCCGGGAAGTCGCGCTGGAAGCGAGGTGACATGAAGCAGCAAGCCGCTCGCGCGACGAAATAGGGAGTCCATCGTGGAATCAACACTTTCATTCGTTGAAAAGACAATCAGAATTCACAATGTCCGGGGGTTCGAGGGAACGGAATCACATCTCGAATATTGGCCATCCCCGTCGAATACTGGACCATACGCTCCAGCCCCAATCCGAACCCCGCATGAGGGACCGTTCCGTATCGTCGCAAGTCGAGGTACCACCAGTAGTCCTCTTCTCGGAGACCCAAACTCGTCATCCGTTCCAGCAAAACGTCGAGCCGCTCCTCACGCTGGCTGCCGCCAATGATTTCGCCCACGCCCGGGACCAACACATCCATCGCAGCCACCGTCTTGCCGTCATCATTGAGACGCATATAGAAGGACTTGATCTCCTTAGGATAGTTGTAGAGAACGACCGGACCTTGGACATGTTTCTCCGTGAGATACCGTTCGTGCTCGCTCTGGAGATCCACTCCCCATGCCACCGGATACTCGAACTTCTCTCCACTCTTTGTCAGCACATCGATCGCCTCGGTGTACGACATGTGAACGAAGGGCTTGTCCAGAACCAATTGCAAGGCAGCCAGCAATCCGGGCTGAATTCTCTTCTCAAAAAACTCCATGTCCTCGGAACATGATTCCAAGATGGACTTCAACATGAATTTGAGGTACCGCTCGGCCAGCTGCATGTTGTCAAGAAGCTCAAAGAAAGCAGCTTCGGGTTCGATCATCCAAAACTCCGAAAGGTGCCTCGACGTATTGGAATTCTCTGCTCGAAACGTTGGTCCGAAGGTGTAGATCTTCCCAAGTGCACAGGCGTAGGCTTCCCCCTCCAGCTGTCCGCTCACCGTCAAGAACGAGGACTTGCCGAAGAAGTCCTTGCTCGTGTCGACCTTGCCATTCACCGTGGGAGGATTGTCGATTGGCAGGGTGGTAACACGAAACATCTGACCAGCACCTTCGCAGTCGCTGGCGGTGATGATGGGCGTATGCACCAGTGCAAACCCTTCACCATGATAAAACTGGTGCGTTGCATAACTTAACTGGTGACGAATGCGAGCCACCGCACCAAAAGTGTTGGTCCGCGGTCGAAGGTGTGCCCACTCTCGAAGCTTCTCAAACGTATGCTGTTTCTTTTGAAGCGGATAATCGGTTGCGCTCGCATGACCCAAGATTCTCAATCGTGTCGCGGACATTTCGGTCGCTTGGCCTTGGCCAGAACTGGCGAGGATTTCACCTTCGATGACCACGCTGCTCCCAACCGTCAAGCTCAGCACGTCGGTCGAGTAGTTCTCAAGCTTCCCGTCGGCGATAATCTGCAAGTTGTTGAAGGAGCTTCCATCGTTTACCTCGATGAAACTGAAGCCGCCTTTGCTATCGCGGCGCGTTCGAACCCATCCTCGGATCTCGGCGCTGCGACCGATGGAAGCCGGATCCCTCGCTTCTTTGATTGATATCCAAGCCGTTGTCATGTTGTTTCTCGTTGATGTTCCATCGTCTCGATTGTGCGAACGCCCACGTTGAGAACGTCTTCGCTAAGGTGCCGTTATTGTCAGCAAAAGCCACAAATTTCCAAGCGGCCGCACCCGCCAATCGACCGCGCTCTCTGTTTTTTCTGGTCCATCTGTTGCGGAGCTTGCGACCTGCGTAGACTTTGACTTCGGAAGGAATGGCGTAAACCGCTCGGTTCCTTCCCTCAGAGACAATCGTTTCTCGAGCAACGGACTTTCGATCGCACTTTTTACGAGATTGAGGCGCATCATGAACCGACTCATTCAGGCATTTGGGATCTTTGTTGTAGTATCGTTGTCGGGAGGGCTCGCGCCATGGCTGATGGCGGATGACAGCGACTATAAGCTAGGCCCAGACTCGCAGGTCAAAGAAGGGGTTCCTCAAGGGAAGGTCACCGAGTACCAATGGGAGAGTTCGATTTACGAAGGAACCGTTCGCCGCTACTACGTCTACGTTCCCGCTCAATACGATCCGGAAGAACCTGCTGCACTCATGGTTTTTCAGGACGGCCACACCTACGTCAAGCCCGATGGTCGTTTTCGAGCCACCATCGTTATGGATAACCTGATCCATGCAGGTGAGATGCCAGTAACCGTTGGCGTCTTCGTCGATCCGGGACATCGGGGTGCACTGCCTGACAAACCGGGTTGGGAACCCCGTCCCGCCAATCGCTCCGTCGAATACGACACGGTGTCGGACGTTTATGCTTCCTTCTTGGAGAAGGAGATCCTTCCAGAAGTCGCGAAGGAAGTGCGATTCACGGACGATCCCGAACTGCGTGCGATTTGCGGGATCAGCTCCGGCGGCATCTGTGCCATGAGCGTTGCATGGCATCGCCCCGACATGTTTCGGAAAGTCATGAGCCATGTTGGCAGCTTCGTGGACATTCGGGGCGGACATAACTTTCCACCCATGATTCGCAAGTCGGAGAAGAAGCCGCTGCGCGTCTACTTGCAAGGTGGTACCGGGGATCTTGATAACCAGTTTGGACATTGGCCATTAGCTAACCAAGAAATGGCAGCAGCGCTCAAGTTCAAGGGCTATGACTACGAATTTGTCTTTGGGACAGGAGGCCACAACGACATCCATGGCTCGGCAGTTTTGCCGGACGCGATGCGTTGGCTGTGGCGCCAGTAAGATCCTATCCAATGTCAACACGCAAGGGGGCTCGCACCGATGCGGATGCCTTCACTTTGCGACGTTTAGCTCCTTCAGGAACCGAACAACGGCCTGTGTGGCAGGGTCGTCCGACTGGCCTAAGTCGTTGTTCAGTTGCGAATGGTTCGTGTTGGGCGCTCCAAGCACTGCGACTGGGACTTCTGCCTCTTGCAAGGAAACTTCAAGCCGGCGGGCTTGAGCCGTTGTGTCTGGATTCCCGGAGAAATAGAGGATCAGGAATGGAGGAATCCCCTTGCCCTTACCTATATGCGTAACTGCCGAGAACTCCACGTGTTTTCGGGGATCGTTGCCGAACTTCTGTCGGTGGCCGAAGGTTGGTTGGTCACCTCCGTAGATCATTTGACGAAGCTCTGCGGTCATGATGATCTTTGGAATGTCGTACGTATCACCATCCACCGGAATGCAGCCTCGGAGCGACTGAAAGGGAACACCTACATCTTTCAAGTACCGTTCGTCCGTGCATAGAAGTGCGGCCAACTGAGCTCCCGCGGAATGGCCACCCACGAGGATGCGATTGGGGTCACCGCCGTAATCAGCGATGTGCTGGTGAGTCCAGGCCATGGCCTGAGCGACATCGCGCACGAGTTCCTCCATAGTGACTTCGGGCAGTAGCCTGTAATTGCAAGCCACGAAGATGGCCCCGTTTTCGTTAAAGAATTTGGGCTTGATCGCGACGTCGGCCTTGTCGCCGACCTGCCATCCGCCCCCATGGATCCAGAAGACGACCGGCCGCTTAGAGTCTTTGGCCAAATCGGGTGAAAGATAAACATCCAGGACATGCCGTGGATGCCCATCCTCCATGTAGGGGATATTCGAGATGAGTTCTTGCGAGTACCCCCAGCCGGTCGCAACCAACCAGGCCATCGCAACAAAGAGAGAGTTTCTATTCATCTCAACCGCTCCGGAAAACTTCGACAACGAATCGATCACCGAGGACGAGGAGCAATGCAACCAAAAGCAACCGATCCAATCGAGTTCTTGGGTGCATCGACTTGTTCTTGCTTCGATCGCTCCAGTCTACGGACTGTGCAGAGGACATGGAACCGAAGACCCGATGTCGGCGATCAACTCCACGCCACATCACCAACATACGGGTTGCAACATCCATACGCAACATTTCGTCCTTCGCTCCCCGGATGGCTTGTCCGACCGGAAGCGCAGATTCGTCGGCTAGGGTCGTTGATAGCCAACGAATCGTTGGCTCCGGTGGCACGAGACCACCGGGGGCCTGCGAGCACACATACGCGCTGCGAGCGCTTGCAATCACTCGGTTGCGACGAGAGATTTTCCGGTATCCAAACGCCCGGCTTCGCGACTCGGGTGCATAGCGTTGTTATGTCACGTTGGTATACAGCGAAATCGTGTGAAGCGTATCCTCTTCTGCGTTGAGTAGGTAGTTGTCTGTGAATTCGTCTAGAGTCAACCAACGGCGATTTCCAGCAGCAATTGCTTCTGTCGTCACGTTGCCGCCGTACCAGTGTACGAGAAGTCCAATCCAATCGGCGTGGTTTTCGGTACCACAATCACACATTCCGCGAGTTGTCAGGAAATAGCGTTCCCCACGGCGCAATTGCTTTATGACGCCAGGATTGTCGAGCGGCTCCCAATTCAACAGGGATGTCTTTGCGAGACGGCGAACTGCCGATTCATCGCCATTGGGCGCCATGGTCGCAGCGATTTAGTGGCAAATGAATCAGTGACGTAACAAATCGAGTACCAAGGACGAGGAGCGACGTCGGTTTAATGACAATACCGTTCAACGAAGGTAGTGGAAGTTGCGAAACTTCCCGATGCTCAAGGATCTTTGGCAAGATCCACTACATTAGGTCCGTTCGTTGAAGGGTATTGGGTCTAATGATTCGACAAAAGAAAAAAGCCCAGGAGATCCCGGGCTTTGTCGCACTCTGTCCAATTCTGTCTTCTTATGGCTTTTCCCTTAGAATGGGCGAAGAGGGACTCGAACCCCCGACATCCACTTTGTAAGAGTGGCGCTCTAACCAACTGAGCTATTCGCCCGAATGTTTCTAGGTGCTTCCTATGGGGGTGCCGACAAGGTTACATGCCCAAAAGACGCATTCGTCGCGATCGACGTTCGGCTCGTTGCCGACTTCGACGCTTGATTTCACTGGGTTTTTCGTAAAATTCGCGACGACGCATTTCCTTCTTCAGTCCGCTCCGTTCCACGAGCTTCCGAAAGCGTCGCACCGCCTCCTGGATCGTTTCCCGATCGCGGACGAGCAACCTAACCATGCACAACCTCCAACAAAAATGACATGAATTTTGGGTCTCGCTTTCTTCGGACACAGTCTACCGCTAAAGTCGAGGGGCTAACACTATAACTAGCATGTCAGAACCGGTCCAGCCTGTTTGTTCTTGAAATCGGCAGCGAAATGGGTAGTCATCTCCGTTCCGGCAAAAATCCGACCTCACGGAAACTTTAGCTCCATTCGCGGGTTTGTATGGTTGCATTTCGGTATCGGCCCGGGGCTTGCTACAATAACAATTGACCGAGCCGGATACTAATGCTGCTGGCACCCTCCCAACCCCTTTGCCCACCGCAAGACTTACCTATGTCGCATTCCAAGAAACCCAAGCGTTTTTCGTCATTAGGCACGGTGCATCGCCGATCCGGTTCGGTCCGTCGAGGAACGCTGGCCCTGCTTGGCGTGGCCGCTGCGGTCGGGGGTGGGTACGCCTGGTGGAGCCTGAGCGGCGGGGGGAGCAACCGCGCTGCCATTGAGCCGATGCTCCATTCCGTGGCTCAAGGCCCATTCGACCATATCGTCTTGGAACAAGGGGAAATTGAAAGCAGCAGCAACAATGAGGTGAAGTGCGAAGTCAAAGGTCGCGGCGGCAGCGGAACCCCCATCCTGACAGTCATTGCCGAAGGGACCATGGTGAAGAAAGGGGATTTGCTCTGCCAACTTGACTCGTCCGCGCTGGAACAAGAAGCCAAGAACCAACGGATCGTCGTCAGCACAGCAGAATCGGCGGTGATCAGCAGCGAAGCGGCGGTCAACAAAGCAATCATTGCCCGCCAGGAATATTTGGACGGCACATTCCTCACCGAACGAAAAACGATCCTGAGTGAAATCGCCGTGGCTCAACAGACCCTTCGCAAGGCCGAACTGTCGTTGGAAAGCGCCGAACGGCTCGCTGCCAAAGGCACTCTCAAGCCTCTTCAAATCGAAGCTGAACAGTATGCCGTTCAAAACGCAAAGAACACCCTGGAGTCTGCAGAAGGACGACTCCGAGTTCTCGATGAACTGACCAAGGCAAAAATGCTGGTTCAGTTCGATGCGGATATCGAAACAACTAAGGCGAAACTCGAGTCGGACAAAAGCACGTTGGCCGAAGAAAAGGAAAAGCTCGAGGAGATTCAGTCTCAAATCGCGGCCTGCAAAATCATCGCTCCAGCCGACGGGCAAGTTGTCTACGCAAACAAGTTCAGCGGTCGTGGAGGGGGCGAATTCATCGTGGAAGCCGGTGCACTGGTTCGGGAACAGCAGACGATCTTCTTGCTGCCAGACCCAACGCGCATGCAAGTGAAAGCAAAAATCAACGAGTCGCGGATCAGCCTGATTCGCGAGGGAATGCCGGTCAAGATCCGAGTCAATGCCGTAGAGAACGAGCTGCTCGGTCGCGTCATCAAAGTGAACAAGTACGCAGAACCTGGGAATTGGTGGGGTTCGAACGTTAAAGAGTATGCCACATTCGTGCAGATCATGGACCCTCCCGAGACGATTCGAACCGGCATGACCGCCGAGGTGAGAATCTTCGTCGAGCAAATTGAAGATGCGATCCAAATTCCTGTCCACGCTGTGTACGAAACCAAACGCCATCACTTTGCGTTAGTCCGAAATGGCGATCGCTATGAGACACGTGAAATCGAGATCGGTGCGACCAACGACAGCTTTGTGACGGTCAAGTCGGGAGTGAAATCCAATGAGAATGTCGTTCTCGATCCGCGCAATCACTTGGACAAGATGGTGATTCCTGAAATTCGTGAAGAAGATGATCGATCTCGATTGGTCGCTCTCTCCAATGAACCTCTGCCCAAAGCTCCAGCAAGTGCCGCTGTTGCTGAAGGGAATGCTGCTGGGGGGAGCGGCGGTACACCAGGAGGTCCGGGTGGTGGAATGAATTCTGATGCTATCGCGGGCATGATCATGCAACGTATGGATACGAACGCGGATGGAAAGCTATCCAAGGAAGAGGTAGCGGGAGAAGAGCGGATGAAGGCCGGCTTCACCGAATATGATGCGAATGGTGATGGGTCGGTCGATGCCAAGGAATTGGCGGCAGGAATGAAGAAGCGAATGGCTGCCATGGGTGCCGGTGGAGCAGGCGGCGGCGGCCGAGGCCCCGGATTCGGAGCAAACTCGAACTAACAATGATCTCCTCCGAATTTTCGACGGACGGATTCGCTTGCCGAGTGGTCGACCTGAAAAAGGAATACGTTCTCAAGAGCGAGACCGTACGTGCATTACGAGGGGTAACGTTTGACGTTCCCATCGGCGATTACGTTGCGATCATGGGACCTTCGGGCTCAGGGAAAAGCACGTTATTGAATCTGCTTGGCTGTTTGGACCAACCTACTGCAGGGAGTCTATGGCTTGGCAGTGACGATGTTGCGAAGATGTCTGACGACCAGTTAGCCGACATTCGATCCCAGCGGATCGGGTTCGTGTTTCAATCCTACAACTTGATTCAGCAGCTCACGGTTGTCGAGAACATCCAAGTCCCACTGTTCTACCAAGGCAAGCCGCTCTCTCGCGAACAACAAAATCGATGTTTGGATCTTGCGAAAATGGTCGGACTCGGCGAACGACTGGATCACCGCCCCACGCAACTGTCTGGGGGCCAGCAACAACGCGTGGCCATCGCGCGGTCGCTCATCAATGATCCCTACTTCATTTTGGCGGATGAGCCGACAGGTAATCTGGACTCCAGGACGACCGAAGAGATCCTTCAATTATTCGAACGATTGAACAACGAAGGACGAACAATCATTCTCGTGACTCACGAGGATGAAGTTTCCAAGCGTGCTAAACGGGTTGTCCGTTTAAAGGACGGCAAACTTCAGTGGGACCGCATCAACACGCAAGAAGTACGGGACGAGGCGGCCAAATACGCCATAGAAAACATGCCGGTTGAGGTGTAAAACGTGGGATTGTGGCTTGGAACCATACAACTCGGTGTGAAGAGCCTTTGGCTCCATCCGATGCGATCGGTGTTGACCGTACTCGGCATCTTTATCGGTGTCGCAAGCGTCATCTGGCTGCTTGCGATCAGCCAAGGGATTAGCGACGAGGCACAACGACAAATCGAAAGCCTCGGTGCCGATACGATCATGATTCGAACGGTCAAGCCGCCGAGCGAAAAAATGTCGAGCCAAGGGCTGACTCCATACGGTTTAACCCGCGAAGAATACGACATGCTCGTCGCCACCATCCCAACGGTGCGCAGCGCCATTCCCATCCGCGAAATGCGTCGACAGTTCCAATTCAAAGATCGAAAGTTGGATGGTCGCCTGGTTGGCTGCACGCCCGAATATGCAGAAGTCACCAAGCTCGAACTGGAACGAGGTCACTTCATCACCGATGCAGAGAACTTTTCTCGCGATACGCACTGCGTGCTCTCTGCCAAAGTTGCCGAAAAACTCTTCCCTTATGAAGACCCGATCGGTCAACGGATCTACATGCCCGAAAACCAAGATTTTTACTTGGTCGTCGGGGTACTGAAACCCAAGGGAGCTACGGCTGCGATCGGAGGCTCCATGGCTGCCCAAGATTTTTCCAACGATGTTTATATCCCGCTCCGTACGTTGCAGCAACGGATTGGTGACACCATCATGACCATGCGGTCAGGATCGCGCGAAGGAGAGATTATCGAACTCAATCAAATCACCCTCCGCTGCAGCGACGTCAACGAAGTCAAGAAAACGGCCGAACTGGTATCCTCGGCCCTGAGCAGTCACGACAAGATGGAAGACATTGCTGTGGTCGTACCTCTGGAACTTCTCGAACAAGCCAGGACCACCCGCGCAATGTTTATGTTGTTCATGGGAATGATCGCCGCTATTTCGCTGCTCGTAGGCGGAATCGGGATCATGA
Source organism: Pirellula sp. (assembly GCA_025459275.1). GTDB lineage: Bacteria > Planctomycetota > Planctomycetia > Pirellulales > Pirellulaceae > JBKCUI01. Next base: position 12,813 of record JALOQW010000014.1, on the reverse strand, counting down.
ACATCATGTTGGCAACGGTTACCGAGCGGACACGCGAAATCGGGATTCGACGCGCTTTGGGGGCAAAACGTCGCGACATCATCCGCCAGTTCCTCGTGGAGACCAGCGTCTTGAGTTTGACCGGTGGTATTACAGGCATATTGTTCGGACTGTTGTGCGGACCGGCGGTCAAGATCACTCGCGAACTCGCGAACATCTGGTTTGAAAAGCAGATGATGGATCTTCCCGAAGTCGTTCGGACGGTGGAACCATCGATTGTCCCGGCAAGTATCCCAGGAGCTTTCTTTATCTCGCTGGCTGTCGGGCTAATCTTCGGTATCTACCCCGCAACTCGGGCTGCACGCATGAATCCGATCGAGGCCTTGCGACACGAGTGATTACCGTGTCATTGCGACACGAGTGATTGTCGTCTCACGAGGACTTGAGAAGGTTGCTACGGACACGGCCGGCAACGAGTGTGTAACGGACGGTCCCGTAGAGTTCCTGCCCTTCAAGCGGGGTGTTGTAGGACTTGCTTTGGAATGCGGAAGCATGAACCGTCCAGCGAGCATTCGGGTCGATGACAATCACATCGGCCCAATCCCCGACCCCTAGCGATCCTCCAGGTTGACCAAGCAGTTTTGCTGGATTGGAACTCATCTTCTCAAGGACACTCATCCAGTCGAGATAGCCGGGACGGATAAGATGCGTGTTGACTTGCGCCAATGCTGTTTCCAACGCCATCATACCGAAGGGGGCTGCATCGATTTCCAGCATCTTCTTTTCGAGGGAGCATGGTCGATGGCCGCTACTGATAATGTTGATCGTCCCATCCTGAACGGCCTCAATACAGGCAGCGACATGTTCGGGTGACCGCAACGGAGGACGGACTTTGCAATTGGCATCGAAGGTGCGCATCCAGGAATCGTTCATGTGCAGGTTCGCGACATGGATACCGACCGAAAAATCGAGTTCTCGCATCTTAGCCCGGCGGCAGAGTTCCACGCTGCCGGCGGTGCTGATGCTGGTCAGGTGCAACTTGCCCCCCGTGGCTTCCACCAGTCTCAAGTCTCGCGATGTCGCCAAATCCTCGGCCTCGGCAGGAATCGGGGCCAAGCCCAGCTTGAGTTGCTCAAGCCCTTCATGCATCACACCTCCTCGTGACAGAGAGGCGATTTCGGGATGATCGAAGAGATATCGATCAAACATCTGGCAATACTCCAAGGCTCGGCGCAGCAAGCCGGTGTTCTCGATCGGGGATGGTGAATCGGTCAGGGCCACAGCCCCAGCTTCCACGAGCGAACCGATCTCGGCAAGCGACTCCCCTTTGCGTTCTTTGCTCATGCATCCCAGAGGAAGCAGTCGACAGCGATCCGCCCTGAGTCCCTTGGAGAATACAAACTCAACGCTTGCCGCGGTGTCGATGGGGGGATCGGTACTGGGAGAAAGAGCGACAGAAGTGAACCCACCCGCGATGGCAGCAGCGGTCCCCGTCAAGATCGTCTCATCTTCTTCGCGCCCTGGCTCACCGAATTCGGTGGCCAGATCAAACAAACCTGGAGCGACGATCATCCCTTGCGCATCGATGCGCGGAATCCCTCGAGGAAGATCGTCATCCCTTGGATCCAGGGCCGCGATCCGTCCTTCCAAAATGAGAAGGCGCCCAACTCGGTCGATGCGATGGGTCGGGTCAATGATCCTCCCACCTTCGATCAGCCAGGAGTTTTCGTTTGGACCGTTACTCATCCCCTTCTCCAATCAGCGTTCTCCACTCGGCGTCGGCGCCATCTCGACTCGGCGTCGGCGTCATCTCGTCGCTGAGAAACGATATCATAATGTGTGATCGTCGAGGAGGTCGGTCAGGCGATCGATCGCCAGGATTAGTTGAGCCCAACGCGCGAACGCGTGGTGTGTGGGGATGGAAATGGCATCTTTTCGACCGTGTCCTCGTTCGCTGATCCGGATGTCATCCTCGAGCCGGAACAACCCGATTTCGCTCGCATCCCTTTCCATGTCTTCCGTGACATCGAGCTTGATACGACTAGGTTCCATGACTCGATGAACTGCCCATACGGCAGCCGTCTCTGCATCGAAGCTGTCAACGATTCCTCGAAACGATCCGCTTTCAACATAGAACTTTGGCATGGTTATGTTTCCCCTTTTCCATCGAGATCATGCATTGGTAACGCTAAGACTTTCGACAACCTGCATGACACGTTAGGTCCTCGGGGCGCAAATTCGTGTTGCTGCCGCCACAATTCGCCATAGAAACAGCGACTTCCCTTCTTCCCACGACTCGCCCCCCGTCCTGCCTCCGTAGCCACCTTAACCAGAAGGTGGACTGTGCGGCCTTCCACGGCCTCCGCGGCCGTGGCTACGATGCACGCTCATGGAACGGTCGAATTCTCGTTGTTGGCAGATTACAATCTTGCGACATCGTCGCTCTGTTTGGTTGTCTGTCCTTGTGCTTGAGTAAGGAAGTATCGAATGTCGGGTCGGATTCGCTCGTCATGCCTGCGTTATTTCTGCGTGGCTGCTATCGTCGTATGTTGTAGCTCTTTACCAAACACTGGTTTCGCACAAACCCGGCTCGAGGAAGGGGAATCGGTGAAGGTGATGTTCTTGAACAGCTGGTTCGACGGCACCGTTCTGGGCAAGGACAAGAACCGTTACGGAGTGGAATTCGAATTCGCAGGAACCATGAAGCGAGAGATGTTCGAACGAGCAGCGATTCGCAAAGCATGCGAGATCGATGCGCTCGATTTGGCTCGAGCGTGGGAAAGCAGTAACGGGAAGTTTAAAATCGATGCCGCACTGAAATCATTTGCCGGAGACAAGGTTCTTCTCGCCAAGACCGACGGAAACGAAATCGAGGTACCGATAACCAGCCTTAGTGAGAAGGATCAGTTGTACCTCAAGAAGTTCAAGAAGCAATTTGATGACGCCACGAAAAAGGGGGCGGTGCCCGCCGCTGTTCCTAAGCTTCCCCCGATCGAGGACTTTGGATCCCCTGCTCTAGGCGACATCGGTTCGATGATCGGCACGGGTTCACCATCGTCATTGGGAAGTGTCCCCAATTTTTACACGACATTCGAGCAATCCGGTACGGGATTTTACTTTGCGCGAGACAGGCAACAAATCGTGGCTGCCATTCCGGTCGGTGGTCCGGACCAATTGGTGCTCATGACAGCGAGAGAAAACAACTTTCAAAATCGCGGTGTCGAGTTTCAGAGCCAAGCTTACTGGGTATCGCTTAAGCAAAAGAAAATGCTCGGATCGGTCGCGTTGACACCGGAAGATTTCATCGTCGATTACGACCCACGAACCAAACGACTCGTATCCATTCACTCAGACGAAATGCGCGGCCAAGGGGACCAAGATACGATGACCCTTTGGAGCCTGAAACCGGGTGATACCCAAGCAGAACCGCTGATGCGATGGGCGATCAGCGTTGACGTTTTTGATCGATCTCATTTCGCAAAGCTGATTACGGCGGATCTAGTTCTGACGAAAGCCGCGCGTCATACCTACGTCGCGTGGGACACCGCCTCCAAGAGTATTGCGTACACTTTCAAATCAGCTAGCTTCTTTGACGCGCCGATCGTGCTGACCGCCGATCGAAAATCGATCATCGTTCCAGAAGACGGCAAGGTTTCGGTGATTGACGCATTGAGTGGCGATTTGCGTTTTAGCTTGCCTGTCCAAGATCGGCATGTGTCCGGAGCGAACGTCAATGCGTCGGGGACCAAACTCGCGGCATTGACCGAACGCCATGTTTACGTGTGGGATCTGGAATCCAGAAGCACCGACCCGCAGGTCTACGAAGCACCCTTGATCGGTTCCCCGTTTGCCTCTCGGATCGAATGGGTTAGCGATGATCTGTTACTGGCTGAGAGCTCCATGGAGCGGGTTTTATACAGGTTGTCGTTGCAACTTCCGGTGTGGAGCTACCGCATGGAAGGTGCTCAGTCATGGCTGAACCGAGACCCGTTAACGAATCAGGTTTTGAATGGCTTGTTTTTCTACGTTGCAGAACCTGATTCGATGAGAGGATCCATCGCGGTAGGGGCTGTGAAACTTCCAGGTCCTCAAGTCGACGAAATGACGTCCAAACTCAACCGCCAGAGCTTGATGCTCATGAAACAGGGCGTTCGAATCGGATTGAAGCTCGATAAGGTCAGCGATCCCGGAAGCGTGCAACAGTGGCTCTCTGAAAAGATTCAGGCCAATCGATGGGTTCTTGATCCTAATGCTTCGATTCAGTTGCATGCCGAAATGGGGGTTGGGAAAACGCAGACAGAGACCTATCGAGAGATGGGCATCGGTAACAAAACTACTTCGGTCACATTCACTCCCCACTTTGCCAGCATCGTAATCAAGCAAGGGGATACCATCGTTTGGCAGACTGGGACAACGACCGGCCCTCCACCTATTGTCTCCGGGCAGAACATTCAGTCCGAAGTTGCCAAGTCCGAGGTGCCGCAGCTGGACTTCTTTCGGGTCGTCAAGATCCCGAGCGAAATCATCGATCCGAAGTACAGTCGAGGATTTGGAGTATCGAAACTGGGCCTCCGAGGGGTCGAAGTCGTTTCGACGACCCCACCTGGCCGATCCGGGGATCCTCAAGAAGAGGATCGCAAGTCAGATCAGGAACGTCGAGACAGCAACACCAATCGTCCTTGAGACCGACTCAGCCAGCCGACTCGGTCGAAACGGGCTCCGCTTCGAAGTGGCCGGGTGTGTGGCGGAAGCAGTATTGCCCAATGTAATACCCTACGAAGCTAAGGATGAGACCTTGGATGTCGGAGGGAACCAGGGCGTACAGGTATCCCAGTTGTGCTACGATGCCTCCAGTGTCACCGCCGAGTTGGCTATAAACGAAGTCGGGATATCGGGCGTACGACAGGTCCTCGGGTGGGGCGTACCAGAAAATCTCAAAGGCATAGCGAAGCCCCCACACAGCTCCACCTATGAGCATGGCCAGGAGTCCACAAATTTCGTTGCGAGGTCGACTGAATACCCCCATCAACAAGGGAACGAATAGAGCCACCATCGCGATCGACAGCTGGATATCGAGCAATCCCATGATCGATTCACCACTGAACGCGAGCAAGACGCTGCCGATAGTTACCAGAATCACGCACAGTCGGTCCAGCAACAAATGGCGGCCTTCAAATAACTTCACGCCACCCAGTACGTTGCTTGCCAAAATCGTCGCTTCGGAAATGGTCGCGCTGCATGCTACGGAGACAATGATGGAGATTACGGCCAGAACGAAGACGATGACCAAGCCTTCGTGAAGGAACTGGGCTGCCAGCATGGGGAGGAGCATGTGCCCATCGGTATCATTTTCGGGCATTTGGATTCCAAGCGAGAACGCTGCCAAGCCCAACATGACGGGGATTAGGCCGAATGGAAAGTAGGCGGCAGCCGAGAGAATGCATGCGAGGCTGGCCGTTCTGGGATTCTTGGCGGTAAAGACTCGTTGCTGCAAATCTTGCCCAGGGACATTGCCCAAGAGACCCGTAAGAAAGGTTCCGATGGCTGCCATCAGACCGAAGGCGGTCCAGTCCGGAACGAACTTCAGTCGTTCGGGAGGCTGCTTGGCAAGGACCGTTTGAACCCCAGCAATTACGTTTCCTTCGCCGATATGCGCCATGACCGCATAGCCCAGGATGACCAAACCGATCAGTGCTACCACGATCTGGATGGCGTCGGTCAAAGTAACCGACCACATACCACCGATCAACGTGTAGATAGTGACGACGACTGCAGAGCCGATGATGGCAACCATCGGATTCATGCCGAAGTACGCTTGCAGGACCGAACCGAGAGCGATGTACTGACTGGCGATCCAGCAGAAGAACGTCGTCAACTGGATCAAGCAAGCGAGATACTCTGCCCGCTTTCCATATTTCTTCCGGTAAAAGTCCGCGATAGTGAACAAATGAGATCGCCACAAGGGTGAGGCGAAAACGAGCCCCGTGAACAAGAGAGTGGCAGAACAAGCGAAGGGATCCAAGATCACACCGCTCAGGCCGGACTCCCACGCTGCTTTCGAAGCACCAATGATTGCGGAAGATCCGAACCATGTTGCCATCAACGCACCCCAGGATAGATGCAACGGCAGTCTACGTCCTGCGACAAGGAAGTCCTGCTCGTCCTTGACCTGCGTCGATGCGTAGATACTGACGCCTAACAGGGCCAGCATGTAGAGAACGATGGCCACGGCCAAGCCGATCAATCCCCATTGAGATAATTGGATCGACATCGCCCCATCCGCCAAGAACCATGGCATGTTGTTCACGATCAGTTCAATTCTCCATCGTTGAATAGGAGTCGTTTCAGTGGTCGGAGAGGAACGGTAGTGTGATCAAGCCGCCGTCTTTGTCGCGGCAGTCCAGTTCCAGGTGCTCTGGGAACTGAGTTTCGCTTGGGAGGATTTGGATCGAGACGCCGGTACTTTCTTCGAGCGAGATGATCTCGCGCCGCTTTCGGTTGTTCAAGTAGGACGCAACGCTTTCGTGGACTCGAACGACAACCCGGCTGGCGTTTTGCTGTTGGCATGCGAGCATCAACAGTCTCGAGACTTCGATCGACATGCTCTCGGCTGTTTTGACCAAACCGCGGCCGCGGCAGCACGGGCAATCTTCGTAGACACTTCTCTTAAAGCTTGGCCGGATGCGTTGCCGAGTCATCTCGATCAAACCGAAGGGACTGGTGCGCAGGATCTTGGTTCGGGCTCGATCCCGCTTCATCGCATCCCGAAGCGACTTTTCGACTCTGCGGCGATGGGATTCCTTCCGCATATCGATGAAGTCGTTCACGATGACCCCTCCGAGATCGCGGAGTCGAAGTTGTCGTGCGATTTCCTTGGCGGCCGAGAGGTTCAAATGGTACGCATTCTCCTCGGCGTTTTCTTCATTGCCTCGGAAATTGCCGCTGTTGACGTCGATGGCCACCAAGGCTTCCGTCGAATCGATGACGATTGAACCACCTCCTTTGAGCGGCACCACGCGTTGGTGGATCTTGGCAATTTCCGATTCAAGCTTGTAGCGGTGGAACAGTGGTTCCTTGCTTTCGTACAATTCGATCCGGTTCGCATAGCGAGGCATAACCAGCTCCATGAACTCTTTAGCTCGATGGAAGGCATCGGGATGGTCGACCACGATGGAATCGATGTCTTCCGTGAACGTATCTCGAATGGTCCGGATCATGATGTCACTTTCTTCGTACACATCGCATGGTCCGGGTTGATTCTTGATACGGCGAACGAGGACTTTCCATAGTCGCAGGAGGTACGCGACATCGCGCGATAGTTCCTTCCGGGAACGCTCTTGCCCTGCAGTGCGAACGATGAAACCAACTCCCTTGGGAATATTGAGCTCAAGCATCATGGCTTTGAGTTTCCGTCGAGCGTCTTCGTCCTCGATCTTTCGGCTGACGCCGACCCGTCCGAGCGACGGCATCAGCACCAGGTAGCGACCTGGGATACTGATGTAGGTCGAGAGGGTCGGACCTTTGGTTCCGATTCCTTCCTTGATGACTTGTACGAGGACTTCATCTCCTCGTCGAAAGATCTCCTGGATCGGTGGTTTGAATCGAGGCCGACCGCTCCGGAGTTTACCGGTACGGGGGGGGCGATTCCCTTGTCGTCGTTGCGAATCCCCGCGTTCGTCTGCGTCTTGATCTCCATCTTCTTGATCATCGCCATCATCGTCATCGGATCGGCGTCCGTCCATGATCTCGGAGGGATCGTAGCCTGCTTGACGGAAGTACTGAGGTTCGATGTCGCTGATGTGCAGGAACCCGTTCCTGCCGACGCCGAAATCGACGAAGGCCGCTTGGATACTGGGCTCGATGTTGACAATTTTTCCTTTGTAGATGTTCCCAACCCAGTTATTTTGGCTGGTTCGTTCGGTGTAGAGTTCTTCGAGGATTCCGTCCTCGAGCAGCGCAATGCGGCATTCTTCCGCTTGCGAAACGTTGATGAGCATTTCCTTCTTCATCGCGTTGTTGGTTTCCTTTGCATGATTGCTTAAATGTATTGGTCTTTGGAGTAGGATCCGATCATGCTTGGAGCACGATCTCGGGCACGAGCCCGGCGAGTTGATTCATCAGGAAGGCTTCGACTTCTCGTGCGGTGCTCAAGCGAAGAGCTCGCCACGCCATGGCTTCGCATTGGCCGATGGTCACGGACCGAATGGCCTTCTTGATGATGGGGATCGCCGCCGGAGCGAGGCTCAGGGTCCGAATCCCCATTCCGACCAAAAGCAGGGCGTGAGCTGGATTGTTGCTCATTTCACCACACACACTGGTCGATTTGCCCCGCTCGCTGACGATTTGATGCGTACGTTGAATCAATCGAAGAACGGCGGGGTCACACGCTTGATACAAGTCCGCGACCGCGTCATTACTGCGATCCACGGCAAGCGTGTATTGGGTCAAGTCGTTGGTACCGATGCTCACGAAATCGATTTCGTCGATAAAGCGGTCCAACATCAAAACAGCAGCCGGCACCTCAACCATCATGCCAACCTGCACGGCGCATGGAACATGAACTCCCTCTGCAGCCAAATCTTCCGAGACGGACCGCAACAGGAATCGCGCGCTTCGCAATTCATCGAGTGTGGTCACCATCGGAAACATAATTCGGCAGTCCCCAGCGCAAGCAGCGCGAAGGATTGCACGAACCTGGATTCGAAACAACGCTGGGTTCCGCAGACTCAGTCGGATCGAACGTAAGCCAAGAAATGGATTGTTTTCCGGTTCCGCAGGTCGAACCATCCCCATTTTGTCCGCGCCGAGATCCAAGGTGCGAATCACCACAGGGCGTCCTTGCATGTCGCGTACAACCCGAAGGTACGCCTGGTAGTGCTCCTCTTCGGTCGGTTCGGAGTCATGTCCCAAATACAAGAACTCCGTTCGGTACAGCCCAACTCCATCCGCGCCGCGATCCAGGCAGGCTTGGGTCTCATGAGGGAACTCCACGTTCGCCATCAATTCGATTCGGATGCCATCGCTGGTGACTGCGGGAAGGTCGCGGATCTCGCGCAATTGCTCCGCGATAGACTGCCGGGCTCTCCTCCGCTGAAGGTACCGCTCCTTGGTAGCATCATCCGGTGAAACGATGATTCTGCCCAAGTGGCCATCGATAATGACTTCATCGCCGGAGCGAATGTTGTGCAGGAAGTTCCCTACCCCCACCACCGCAGGGATCTCCATACCCCGAGCGACAATGGCCGTATGACCACCCGGCCCACCCGCTTCGGTGCAGATTCCAAGAACCTTGGTCGCATCGAACCCGGCTGTTTCGCCAGGGGTCAGGTCGTGGCTGACAACGATGGCTTCGTGAGGTAATTGACGAATGGTTGCGGTCGGTTTGCCCGACAGAGCTTCGAGCAGGAGGCGTTCCACATCGTGAACATCCCCGGCGCGTTCTGCCAAGAAGGATGAACTCGCCCGGCGAAACGCTGCGGCGTATTTCGCGAAGACTTCACTGACGGCATAGTCCGCGGAATATCGCTTGTCTCGAATCAAGTGCTCCATCTCGGACAAGATGCGCGGGTCGCGAAGGAGTTGCTGCTGGGCGGAAAAAATATCGCCGAGTCTCGCGCCCCAATTGGCGGTCGTCTTTTCGCGACTGCTTTCGAGATTCTTGTGGGCGCGCTCGATGGCTTTGCCAAGCCGTTCCCATTCGCGTTCGGCGAGCTCCGGTGCGATCAAACATTGCGCGAGGCTGTAGCCCTCGCGGTCGAAAACCAAAGCTTTTCCGATCGCGACACCGGGGGAAACCGCGATGCCTTGCAATTCCAGCATGCTTGCTTCCACATCAATAACGACGCTTGGGACGGCGCTCGGATCGATGTGTTTCTTCGTGAATGAGTGAGTGGTTTAAGGTTCGTTGAATTGGGACTCAAAGAGCTGAACGATGGCCGCAACGGCCACATCAGCGTCAGGACCTTGCGCCCGCAAAGTGAGCTCACAGCCTTGCATCGCTCCAAGGGTCAGCAAGCTGATCATGGAACGGCAATCGGCAATTTGCCCCTCTCGTTCCAGTTCAATCGTCGACTGAAATCCCACAGCGGCGCGAACCAACTTGTCTGCCGGGCGCATGTGAAGCCCCTCGGAGTTCAAGACTTTTACAGTTCGCTGAAGGATCTCAGGATTCATAGCGTGGGCATTAGGAGCCAAATTGGCTTCTATCCGCTTCATCAAGAAGTTGCTGAATGTCTTCAGCCGTCGTCGATTGGCGCAAGAAGCGACAGAATTGATCATCTCGCAGTTGCCGCGAAATGTTTTCCAACGCTCTCAAGTGATCGCCAGGTCGATCGGGAGGAGACACCAACAAGAAGAAGAGGGATGCTTTTTGCCCGTCCAATGAGTCAAAGTCCAGACCCTCCGGGCTGACCCCCACCGTCCCTACGAGCTTCTCGACACTACCATGCTTCGTGTGTGGAACAGCCACACCGCGGCCAATGCCGGTGCTGCCCAACTCCTCACGCTTCATGATGGCTTTGACAAAGGGCGAACTCGACGGCATTGCCCGCAAGTACGGGTTCGAAAATTTCATGGATATGGACAGTAAATAAGGATCTGTGCTGAAAACAACATCAGTCGGATGTGACTTCTCCGCTGGAGTGCCGGTGACCAGGACCTTTGTGCTCGGTCACCCGTTCTTTGTGCTTGCGAATCTGCTGTTCCACCTTGCCAATCGCGGAATCGAGAGCGGAAAGGACCGTGGGGGCTTCGGCAGCCGCGACAAAGTCCGGCGCGTGTTCGGCGGAAACATTGATTTCCACTGAGGGACGGTCCAGTCGCTCCAAGTCGACGGTCACTTCGATCGCATTGATGCGGTCAAACAAGCGCCGAACCTTCTCGACCTTTTCGACAATGATCGTTTGGTCTTCGGCCTTGAGGTGCCCATGTCGTGCGGAAACGTTGACTTGCACGGATAATCTCCCCAGGTGCAAAAAGGAACAAATGCGGACGCAACGGGGGGATTGTAGCGGTTTACTAAAAACCCCACAAATCCCGTTAAGGCAAAGGACTTAGAAGAATTTCGGGCTTCCTAAAAACAATTGCTGCGAACCCGTGTTCACAAGAAATAGTGTCCCGAAGCGACTACAATCAATAAAGAGTTGCCACTCAGTTCACCCCTCCGTCTTTCCCATTGCCGTTCCCTCACTCCCCTTGAAAAAGCGGTTACGAACCATGAAGCCATTCCCGACACCCCGTTTTTGGGCGATTACGGGCCCTGTAGCGGTGCCCATGGTGCTTCTGATGGCCCTAGCAGCCACTGCGCAGCCGCCTGGGGGGCCGCCCCCGGGAGGGCCGCCGATGGGGGGCCCACCCATGATGATGATGGGGGGAGGCAGCCCCTGGGGTGGAGGTCCTTGGGGAGGTGACCGCGGTGGGGATCGCGGGGGCGACCGTCGCGGAGGTTGGGGAGGCGGCGGCGGAGGAGGATTCGATCCGTCTCAGTTTTTGACCCGGATGGATACCAACGGAAATGGCTCCCTCGATCCCGAGGAGGCTCAAGGGCCGGCCCGTTTCATGCTGGAACGAATGGCTCGCAACAACCCGAAAATCGATATCAATAAGCCGATTCCGATGTCGGTCCTGACCGAAGCATTCCAGCAGATGCGAAGCGGCGGGGGAGGTGGCGGTTTTGGGGGCTCATGGGGCGGACAAGGGGGGGATGACGAAAACTTCGAACTCCCAAACCAATCTCTCGTACCAGGATTCGGAGTCAAGGTCGAACGGCCGCCCGTTCCCGGCTTCGGCGCCTCGGGTGCATTGGTCTCCATTCAGGTCGAAGAACGAGATCTGAGAGACGCGGATGAACGCATGCGTCGATACGACCGAAACAATGATGGCTTCCTGGATGAGAACGAAGTCAAAGAGGCCCGTTGGAGCGATTCGCTCTCACAATGGGACCGCAATCGCGACGGCCGACTTTCTCGTCAAGAAGTCGCTGCGCGTTATGCTCGCCGTCGTGAACAACGGCAAGACCAAGAGAGCAAAGCACGCGGTCCTGAAGACGCTCGAGGCAAACCGCAGTCGGGTGAGCCCGAGAAAGACGCACCCTCACGCCCCTTCGAGAAAATATCGAGCTTCCGTATCGGCGGCTCCACCGGTGAGCCCGTACGCCCCGCAGGATTACCTGAATGGTTCACCCGTGACGACGCCAACGGTGACAATCAAGTCTCGATGAATGAGTTCGCGCGGAAGTGGGATGTTGCGACGCTCGAAGACTTCAACAAGTTCGATGCCAACAACGACGGATACATCACCGCCAAAGAATGCCTCGTCGGTGTCAAGAAAGGTTATCTAAAAGGATCGAGCCCGTCGGTTGCTTCGTCTGAACCAGCTTCCTCCGGTTCCTCCTCGACCGGCGTGTCCAACAGCGCTTCATCTAACAGCTCGACAAAATCTTCCAGCGGCAGCGGCGATGACTTTGCCCAGATGCTCGATTGGAGCAAGAGAAACATCGGCAAAAAGGATAAAGACAAGAATGGGTTCCTTACCCCCGACGAGTTCACAGACTCGACCGTGAAATTCGGAGATGTGGACGCCAACGGGAATGGGCAGATCGACGTCGAAGAGTATGCAAAGTTCCGACAGAATCGATCCAAGAAATAACCTCCATGAATTTGAGCTCTTTCGTCCGCCCTATGTCATCGTCGAAGTTCGGTGCACTCAGTTGTTTATTCCTCGCCATTTGGATCGCTTGCCGATCAGAGGCAAGTGAAGCTCGTGAAGACTCCGGATGGAAGGGGACTTGGGTAGGGTGGCTTGAGACGCCGGCCCAGCACGTGCGCATCATCGTAC
>JALOQW010000190.1 GCA_025459275.1 Pirellula sp. | reverse complement strand
GTTCGAACTGCCAATTCTCCGATCTGGCTTTTCTACTCTCCACTTTCTCCCATCTACTCTCTATTTTTTTGGCCTAAGGGCCAAAAAAATCGGGGTGACTGGATTCGAACCAGCGACCTCTGCGTCCCGAACGCAGCGCTCTACCAGGCTGAGCCACACCCCGCAACACCGCCGAAATTTTACCTTCTGACGGAAGAGTCGACTAGTCGGTTCGCACACTTGCGTGACCGCTTAAATGCACCATGCATCCCGCCTATTTCGAGACTCGATTTTCCAGCCCTGAAGCGTGTGAGGCTTGGCCAGAACAATAACTTTGGACGAAGCATGTTCGGTCGAAAAACGATTTATGCAGGATGCGATCTATCAGGTCGACGGGGACCTCAACTTTGTTGTGCAGTGCCACTCACCCGAGCAGCGATTCTTCGTCGATTGGTCTTCGAAACGAATCGATCCTTGAAAGGCTCGTTCCGTTAAGAAAAATCGCTGAATGCATGGGGCGTTCTGATTCGAGGTCGCTCCCGGCGGCAATTCATTCTTGGTAATATGCCTGTGCTTGTCCCCATACCCAAGGAACCAATGCCATGGCTTCGACAACTGAAACGGCTACGCCGATGATTCTTACGCAAAGCAATGTCTGGAAATCGTTGCTCCATCGAGCCGCGTTGCACCAGCAGAAGCATCTCCGCGACCTGTTCGCCGAAGATCCCCAGCGATACGCACGATTCTCTGTTGAAGCCTTGGGGATCTTGCTCGACTTCTCCAAGAATCGCATCGATGACTCAAGCTTCAAGCATTTGATCGACCTTGCCAACGCCTGCGATCTTCGAGCTCGCATCGACGCGATGTTTCGTGGAGATCGAATCAACATCACTGAGAACCGAGCCGTATTGCATGTTGCGCTTCGTGCGCCACGAAATGCATCGATTCTGATGGACGGGAAGAATGTCGTGCCGGATGTCCATGCCGTGTTGGATCGCATGCACGAGTTCGCTACTCGGGTACGGAGTGGCTCGTGGCTGGGACACACAGGAAAACGCATTCGCAACGTGGTCAACATCGGTATCGGGGGGTCTGACCTAGGGCCCGTAATGGCCTATGAGGCACTTCGTCATTACAGCGATCGATCGATGACCTTCCGATTTGTATCCAATATCGACGGCATCGACTTTTTTGAAGCGACGCGGGACTTGGACCCTGCGGAAACACTCTTTGTTGTATCATCCAAGACCTTTACTACCCTCGAAACCATGACCAATGCGGAGACCGCGCGGTCATGGCTGCTTCAAGGTTTGGGAGGGGACCCAAAAGCCGTCGCCAAGCACTTCGTCGCGGTGTCGACGAATGCCGAGAAGGTGGCTGCGTTTGGGATCGATACGGCCAACATGTTCGGTTTCTGGGACTGGGTTGGTGGCAGATACTCGATGGACTCGGCTATCGGACTCTCAACGATGCTGGCCATTGGCCCCGACAACTTCCGCTCCATGCTCCATGGCTTCCATGAAATGGATGAGCATTTCCGGACGGCGGCTTTTGATAAGAATCTACCCGTGATTTTGGGCTTACTAACGGTCTGGTATGTCAATTTCTTCGGAGCCCAAACCGTTGCGGTGCTCCCCTACGAAAACTACCTGAAACGCTTTCCTGCCTATTTGCAGCAGTTGACGATGGAGAGCAACGGCAAGTATGTGACGCTTCAAGGGACCCCTGTCGATTACGCGACCAGCCCGATCTATTGGGGCGAGCCGGGCACGAACGGTCAGCACTCCTTCTACCAGTTAATCCATCAGGGAACGCATTTAATCCCGTGTGACTTCATCGCATTTGCGAACCCTGCGACTCGCATCGGCAGGCACCATGACTTGTTGATCGCCAACGTTTTGGCTCAATCCGAGGCCTTAGCGTTTGGCAAGACAGCCTCGGAAGTGCGGGCCGAGGGGACTCCAGAATGGCTGGTTCCGCACCGAGTCTTCGAAGGCAACCGTCCGTCAAACACGTTGTTTGCCGATCGTTTGACTCCGGAGATGCTCGGCAAGCTCGTGGCGCTTTATGAGCACAGCGTCTATGTTCAAGGAGTCATTTGGAACGTCAATCCCTTTGACCAATGGGGTGTGGAGCTCGGCAAAGCCCTCGCCCAGCGCATCATCCCAGAGCTGGAATCACCGGAATGCCCGCCACTTTCCCATGACAGTTCGACGAATCAGTTGATCGAACGTTACCGCGCGATGCGTCAAACGGAAAAGGGTGCCCAGTAGAGCACCCTTTCGAGAGTTTCATGCCTGGACCTCAACGATGGAGGTCCTTATTCATGACCTACCAAGGGCCACGAACTGGGTAGACGCCGAATTGTTCGGTGTGAGTTGGCCAATACGGAGTACCCCGGAACATGCCTCCGCCGGCACCATTTGGAGCAACGCCGCCAAACTGGTGGTAGACCGGAGTCATGGTGTTTTGTGAGACGCCCCAAGAATAGTTCTGTTGCATCGTCACGACGGGGGGAACGACCAAGGCGGTCGGCTGTCCAGTCCGCATCCAATAATAGCCACCGTGCCATGGGCGTTGCATGGCTTGATTGCGAGCCCAGTAATCGCCCCAACTAGAATGCCACGCCCAAGCCTTCATCGTCCCATGTTCGCCCGTATTCGGACCAAACATCCCGCCTCCCGCACCAAGGCAATGGCCTCCGACGCATGCTCCAGAGGAAGGGGAACAAGTTCCAGATGAGCAGTCACTATAGACCACTGATTGCGCAAGCCCGATCTGCGACAGCAGAAGCGACGCCGCGACCACAGCGCTTCCAAGGGTTAGTTTTTGATTCATACGCTTCTCACTTCATTCATTTTGTCGTTGAAGATCAGTCGCGCATCATCCATGACGCTCATCTGAACCATCGTTAGTAAATTGGTTTCCTTCCCAAATCGAACTGCCGTGCTCCACCAGGATCACTGATGAGGCAATCGAATCGCCTTGTGTGCCCAATGCAAAGTAGTTCGAACCGGAGGCGAAGAATAGCTCGCGTGAGTTCGATTCAGGCCTCGGCCATTGTCATAGTACGAATGGTACCGATCATGGTGATGGTACAGATAATGGTGAGGATAGAATGGCTGATACGTGTTGTACGTATGCCCGACCCAACCAGGTACGCCGATCGGCGACATGTACATGGCTGCCGTCGCTTGATTGGCATTTCCCTGGGTGAAGTAGTTGTCAAACAAAGGTTGAACACCCTTGCCGATGTATTGGCTATACGCCTCAGGACCGAGATCGGAGGCACATCCGCCACCGTAGCAGTTGCCCGAGCCTGCAACGCCGCCGCTCACATAAGACACCCCTGGATTATAGGGGGTAGCATTCGAGCCGCAGTTCGTGCACTGGGCCTGACTTTCATTGGCTGTCATTCCCAATGAGGCAAAGGCGATGCCGCCTGCCATTGCCGCGATAAATAATCCTTGCAGTCGCATTCCTTACACTCCTTTGTCAATGGACAGGGACAACGTTGGATATGTGCTCGGCCGTTCCTGACTCACTTCCGGAGTGAATTCGCACTTGGGGACTCCACATCCCAAGATTGAGCGACGTGCACACCGGGTAGACCGATCCTGACGAAAACTCCATACACGCCCGAAGGACTGGCTGAAATTCCCCAAGCCGCATAGACCATCCAGGCGTTATGCTTTAACCTTTGGCGCAATCCCAAGGATTTTTGGGACGCTGTTTGTGTTTTAGGATCTGTTTCGCATCATTGATGAGCATGACATCGACCACGACCAAATCCCGACGCGCAACCGCCGAAAGCATGGCGACCAAGCAACGGGACGTCTCCGTTAGTGAGTTTTTTGCGAAAAATCGGCACCTTCTCGGATTCGATAACCCTCGCAAAGCTCTCCTCACAACCGTCAAAGAAGCCGTCGACAATTCGCTCGATGCCTGCGAAGAGGCAGGAATCTTGCCGGAAGTCTGGGTGCGAATCGACCAGACCCAGCCCGGTCGGTTCCGGGTGGCCGTCCAAGACAACGGGCCAGGCATCGTCAAGAAGCAGATCCCCTTGATCTTCGGCAAGCTCCTCTATGGGAGCAAATTCCACCGGCTTCGTATGAGCCGTGGCCAGCAAGGGATCGGGATCAGCGCTGCCGGGATGAACGGAATGCTCACCACCGGCCGGCCCATGGCAATCCTCTCTAAGACCAGCAAGAAATCGCCGGTCCATTACTTCCTTCTACAGGTCGACACCAAGAAGAACCAACCGGAGATCATCAATGGAAAAGGGGAAGGTATCGACATCCCCGCAGGGGAGAAGGGGCATGCTTACCTGCGGGACAATGACATTGTTTGGGAAAGCCATTACCCTGACAGCGAAGGCAAGCCCGGGCCTGAACTCGAGTCAGGTACTCGAGTCACTATCGAGCTGACCGGCGTCTACAAACGGAGTCGAGGCAGCGTCGACGAGTATCTCGAACAAACGGCGATCGCCAACCCCCACGTCACGATCCATTGGCAAAGCCCGGATGGTGAGAAACGGACTCTCGTACGTACGACGACCGAGTTGCCGCGCGAGGCCAAGGAGATCAAACCACACCCGTACGGTGTCGAACTAGGTCGATTGATCACGATGCTGGGCGAAGACAAATCCTTGTCCGTCAGCTCGTTTTTAACCAACTCGTTTTCGTGTGTAACCCCGGCCGTCGCTCGCAAAGTCTGCGAGACCGCAAAGCTAAGTACCCGAGCATCAGCCATCAAAGTCGGTCAGACGGAAGCCGAACGGCTGTATCATGCCCTTCAGGAAACCAAGATACGCCCCCCGTCGACCGATTGCATCGTCCCCATTGGACGCGATCTCCTGTACGCAGGACTGAAGGCGATCGTTCCTGGCGATTTCCACGATGCGGTGACGCGTCCACCGTCGGTTTTTCGAGGATCCCCATTCCAAATCGAAGTCGCGTTAGCCTACGGTGGATCGGTTGAAACACAAAAGATCACTCGCGAAGAGCTGGCCGAGTTGATCCAGCAATCGGACGCTCGGACACTTCGCAAGTTCCTGATCGATTCCTTCAATGGCATCGGTGGCGATGCAGCGGACAAAATTATTGCTGAGACCAAGTTGCCCACGCGATGCAGCCCGCAAAAACTCAAGAAAGAGCAGCTCGATTCGCTGCACAGCGCGCTTCGTGAAGTCAACATTTCCGAAGGTCAATCGATGCAAATCTTCCGTTTTGCCAACCGAGTGCCACTCCAATATCAACAAGGGGCCTGTGCCATCACCCAAGCTGTTCTCAATACGAACTGGCGACCGTATGGTCTATCGCAGTCCCGAGGCGCTCTCCCCTCAGGTCCCGTCACGTTGATTGTCCATATGGCCAGTGTTTGGGTTCCCTTCACCAGCGAATCCAAAGAAGCCATTGCAAACGCACCAGAAATCGAAAAAGAACTGCGTCTCGGCATCCAAGCCATCGGCCGATCGCTGGCCGGCTATCTGCGCAAGCGACAAGCCATTGCGGCTCAAGGAAACCGGCGGAGCATTTTCTTGCGATACTTGAAGGAAGTGGCTGGTGCCGTGGCGACCATCCAAAAGACGGAAGCCAATCCAATCTACGAGGATCTGCTCCACGTTGCAAAGCGAAAGACGGCGGTTGCTGATATCAAGCTGGACGAGTTCGGCCAAGAGATCGAACCCGAATCATGAACCGTTGGGCCTTGGTCGGATGTCTCGATTGCGGTAGATTCTAAGAGACTTGAACATCACTAGCCTACTCGAAATTCCTTGACTCTGGCATGAGCGAACTGAACTCTTTGTCACGCATTGCAAATCTCCGCGAGCGGCTGGTGCCGTTGCGAGGGGGGCTTTGACTACGATAAAAAGGTAACTCGAATCACAGAACTGGAAGGCGAGATGGCTCAGCCTTCCTTCTGGGATCAACCTGACAAAGCCCAACAGGTCGTCCAAGAACTGAAGTCACTTCGCAACGTCGTGGATCCACTCAAGCAAGTGGTCAGCGGCTGCGGCGACCTCTCCGAGCTGCTAGAGATGGCTGGCGACGACGAAGCGGTTGCAGCTGAGGTGGATGCCGAATTGTCCAAGCTGGAGCAATCGGTCGAACAACTAGAAATCAAGGCCCTTCTCAACGGGGCGAACGATGACTGCGGTGCCATCCTTTCCGTGCACGCGCGCGAAGGGGGACTCGATGCCAATGATTGGGCAGAGATGTTGCTAGGTATGTACATCGCATGGGCCCAGCAACATGGTTACAGCGTTGAGCTTCTCGATCGTTCTGATGATGAGACGGCTGGCATCACGCAAGCTACCATCGCTGTGCGAGGTGACTCGGCCTACGGCTACTTAAAAGGGGAGGAAGGTATCCATCGCCTGGTGCGCATTAGCCCCTACAATGCCGAAGGCAAACGTCAGACTAGTTTTGCTGCCGTCGACGTTTCTCCAGAAATCGACGATTCGGTCAATATCGAGATCGCGGAGAAAGACGTCCGCGAAGATGTTTTCCGAGCCTCGGGCGCGGGAGGCCAGCATGTGAACAAGACCAGTTCCGCGATTCGTTTGACCCACATGCCTTCTGGAATCGTCGTCCAGTGCCAGAATGAACGGAGCCAACACAAAAATCGGGACCGAGCGTGGAAAATGCTCCGTGCCCGTTTGGCCCGCCTCGAGGAAAGCAAGCGCGAAGCAGAACAATTAGCCAAGTACCAAAGCAAGTCCGTCACCGGCTTTGGTTCGCAGATTCGCAACTACTTTCTCCATCCCGATCAACGCGTCAAAGATGCCCGGACTGGCTTTCAGATGGGCAACTTTCACGCGGTCGTCGGCGGGGATATCCAAGGCTTCTTGGACGCCTTCCTTCGCTATCGCATGATGAACATGCAGCAGAGTTGATTAGAACTGGATGGAATACTTCTCGGTCATGCGGCGACGCATGTCGGAGACCGCTTGTTCCATTTGTGCCATCATCTGCTTGAAGGCTGTATTGCCTTGGGCTTGACTCATGCGGTAGTACTTCATGGGCGAGTTGGGGTCATAGTAGTTTCCTCCGATCGCTCCACCGCCGTAGTAGCTGTTGTAAGCGCCTGCCCTCGCGCCGGCGATCGTCCCAAAGCCAGTGGCGGTCGTAAAGCCACTGGTCCCCGCGTCGTTTGCAACGGCCTGAGCTCCCACGGCAATATTGGTCAACTGCATGGACATCATGTTGGTGCGAAGGGCTCGACCAACTTCTGCACCGAATTGCACCATGTCCGAATCGACATTCAAGGTCGGGATGTCATCAATCCGATTGGCCATATTGCCGTTCCATTGAGCGCGATCACCGGTATTGTCTGCGGAATAGTCTCGAACGCGATGGATGATGTTGACCAGCTTCTTGAAATACTCGCGAGTGTTTTCCGCAACGACACTTTGGCTGGTCTCTTGTGCCGGAACCTTAGGCTGCTGTTCGTAATGCGCGATGGACTCGGTTTGTCGCTGAACCGTAAAGATACCAAGGACGTCGTCAAGAACCTGAGGGGTAATCGACCCAGTGAATTGAAGTTGCTTTTGTGCTTCGAGAGATGAAAGCTTCCAGGTTTGGATGTCCCCGATCGAGGAACCACGTCGTTGAAGCAATTCATTGAAGAACTCCTTCGCGATAGGTGCCAGAGCGCTCGGCCACTCGCGAAACGTTATGGTAATCGTGGTCCGCGTCAACGTATCGCGAGACACCTCCAATGCTACACCCTGAAGATTGGCTAGATCCTTAGCCACAGCACCCGAGTCCTTGCCCTTCAGTGACGTGAAATCGCCAAGTCTTTCAGCAACGTTGTCCGGGGAAATGACATCCTCCAAATCGACGGCGATGAGCAACGACAGAGGGGCAAGGTTCTTGCCTGCTTCTCGTGCAAGGAACTCACTGCTGCTGGCGTTTCGATCTTTGCGAAGCCACTGACTCAAAAATTTGCGGTCGGCAGGTCGAACAATGGACAGAACTCGATCGGGTAACGGGACAAGGTACATTTGATTGGGAGTCCAAAC
>JALOQW010000189.1 GCA_025459275.1 Pirellula sp. | reverse complement strand
CAGCTTAGGCATGGGGGCCGAGACCTATCGTATCTTCAGTGAGCTGATTCGGATCCCTCACGGCATCATTTTGGTTACGGGCCCCACCGGTTCCGGAAAGACCACGACGCTCTACAGTTCCCTTCTCGAGATCCGTTCTCCCGAGAACAAGATCATCACAACCGAAGACCCCGTCGAATATCAGCTCGATGGGATCAACCAGATTCAGGTCCATCCAAAGATCGGTCTGACGTTCGCTGCGTCACTTCGCAGTATCCTTCGTCACGACCCGGACATTGTCCTCGTCGGTGAAATTCGCGATGCGGAAACCGCCGAAAACGCGATTCAAGCATCACTGACTGGACACACTGTTTTCAGTACGTTGCACACCAACGACGCAGCCGGCGCGTTCACGCGTATCGTGGATATGGGGATCGAGCCCTTCCTCGTGGCGAGCACGGTCGAAGGAGTGATGGCGCAGCGATTGGTGCGACGACTGTGTCCTGAATGCAAGACAGAATATCATCCCAAGCGTGAAGATTTGCCCCGCGACTTCCCATGGGAACAACTCGATGGCAAACCCTTGTATCAGCCCCAAGGCTGCCGTGCATGCCGAGGATTGGGCTACGCTGGTCGGTTCGGAATTTATGAGTTGCTCGTAACCAACGAAGAGATCAAACAAGCAGCCCATGATCGACTGAGCAGTTTCGAAATCAAACAGCTTGCCCTCAAGCATGGAATGTTGACCTTGCGAATGGATGCGTTTCGCAAAGTCCTCGAAGGGACGACCAGCATGGACGAAGTCCTTCGTGCGACCAAAGGCGATACGATTGGATGACAACCATGAAGGAGAATTCCCATGCCTGATTTCGCGTACATTGCACGCGATCTAAGTGGCAAGTCGGTTGTCGGTACCATCGCAGCGGCCAGCGTACGAGACGCCGCCACTCAGCTCGGTGCCAAGTCCCTCTTCCCCATTTCGATCAAGGTCGATAAGACCAAACAAGTTCGCTCCAGCGGACGTGTCGCCGGCGCGCAAATGGCCTCGTTCTATGGCCAACTCGCGTCGCTGCTGCGAAGTGGCGTGCCGCTCCTCAAAGCGTTATCCGTCTTGTCGACCCAATCGGGTTCCAGCAAAGTCCTTCGCAATGCGATCTCCGAGATCAAGTCGCGAGTTGAAGAGGGCGAATCGCTTCCCGAAGCCATGGCTCGCTACCCTCGGATCTTCAATGACATGGCCGTGAATATGGTCCGTGCCGGTAGCGAAGGTGGGTTCCTCGAAGACGCCCTCGAACGGGTGTCTGGTTTCGTCGAGCAACAAGAAGAACTCAAAGGCAAGACCATGGGGGCATTGGCCTACCCCGTGTTCGTCATGGCTGTGGGTGTCATCGTTGTCACTGTGTTGCTGATCTTCTTCGTTCCCAAGTTCGAAGGAATCTTCAAAAACCTTCGGAGCAAAGGGGGCCTCCCCTTCGCAACGGAATTGTTGCTCTCAATCAGCCGTGGCGTTCAAGACTACTGGTGGATCGTTCTGGCAGTCATTGCAGGCACGATTGTCCTGATACGCAAGTATTTGGACACCGATGACGGAAAGAAGAATGCCGACTTGCTCAAGATCAAAACTCCATTGATCGGAGGGGTCTTCTTGAACTTGGCCGTGGCCCGTTTTTGTCGCGTGCTCGGAACTTTGCTCAAGAACGGGGTTCCTATCCTGAAGTCACTGGACATCAGTCGCAATGCCGCAGGGAATGCCATCCTGTCCAAAGCGATCGAAAATGCCAGCACGGAAATCACTGCCGGGGCGAGATTGGCCAAGCAATTGGAGAAATCAGGTCACTTTCCACCCACGGTTGTGGAGATGATCTCGGTTGCCGAAGAGTCCAATACCCTGGATACTGTATTGGTAACGATATCCGACAATCTTGAAAGGACCACCTTCCGGAGACTAGAGACCGTCATTCGTCTCGTAGAACCCGTGATGCTGCTGATCCTGGCAGGATTGGTGATGTTCGTCGTGCTGGCGCTGATGTTGCCGGTTCTGAACAGCGCCAACACTTTGTAATCACATAACCAACGTCCAAACGCACCCATCCCACCTTAAACGAAAGACCGGAGCCTACCTATGAAACGCAATCGCCTTCAACGCAATCGCACTCAACGACGTCCACTCCGTCGCGGCTTTACACTGCTCGAAGTTCTGCTGGTTCTGATCATCCTGGTCGTTATTGCAGGCTTCGCCATCCAGAATTTCAGCGGCATTCAAGACACCGCCAACAAGCGAGCTGCGACGGCTCAGATCAGCCAACTCTCCTCCGCCGTGAAGACCTACCAGCTTTTGATGCAACAACTGCCACCCAACCTGGAAGCGTTGGTGAACGCTCCTGCCGATCTTGCAAACCCAGGCGAGTGGACCAAGCAGTTGGAAAAGGTCCCCAACGACCCATGGAATCGCCCGTACGAATACAAGTTGAACGGTTCCTCATTCGAAATTCGCAGCGTCGGTCCGGATGGCCAGTCAGGTACTTCGGATGATATCACCAACGGCTGATCGACAACCAAATCGGAAACGCGGCTTTACGCTGCTGGAATTGCTGTTGGTCTTGGCCATCTTGGCAATTATGGCAAGCATTGCGGTTCCGACGTTTGAGTCGATGATCAGCAGTCGACGCATCCAGCAGTCGATCGAGCGTCTTCAAAACGAATTGCTGGAAGCGCGCGTAGAAGCCATGAAGACGGGGCAGGCCCAAGTCTTTCGCGCAACCATTCATGGTGATTCGTACTCGATATCTCCATGGCTCAGCGGTGATGAGGCGAGCGATGCCTCAGCCGGTGCGACCGTCATGACGGCCGGTGGAGTCATGGAAACCGAACGAACAGAGACCGGTGCCGTCGCTTCAACGGCGTCTTCAGCAGGCGGCCTGGACAGCGAATCGGTGAAGCAGCTTGATACGGATGTCATGTTCTATGCCGTCGAGACGCTAGTCGATGCAAGAAATGCACTTGAGATCCAACAATCCGGAGAGATTGCTCCGTTACCTGGAGTTGCAACCGCTCCAACTTCAGGATCGATGTCGTCCCCGCTATTGCTGTATCCCGATGGAACGTCGACCACTGCCCAAATCATCTTGGCAGATGTGCATGGCCGTCGTATGGCGATCCAATTGCGCGGTGTGACAGGCAGATCCACCAATATGCGATTGAGCGCCGTGGATGCCAGCACCTTACCTAGCATCATCAGCTCCGCGACAAAGAACCCATAAGGAGCAAATCAGCGATGCCTTTCCCATTCTTTTTGCAAAGGTTTTCACCGACCCATTCACGCACACGTCGAAAGGGCCTGTCGCTCCTCGAAGTGGTTTTGGCCCTGACCATCTTGGCCA
Organism: Pirellula sp.; assembly: GCA_025459275.1. GTDB lineage: Bacteria > Planctomycetota > Planctomycetia > Pirellulales > Pirellulaceae > JBKCUI01. The sequence continues at coordinate 4,647 of JALOQW010000189.1, read as the reverse complement.
TGTCGGCAGGCATCCTGGCTTCCATCACGCGCAATGCGGTCGACAACGGTTTGATGGGCCATCGCTTGGCAACAGCGCAGATCCTTGCCGAATCGAAGATGGCCGAAGTCGTCACGGGCGCCATTCCCATTCAAGGGGGAACGGGCTGGACCATGATCACCGATCCAGTTCCTGGAGGAACTTGGTACTACCAAGTCGAAACGACCGTGGCAGGCATTCCCGACATGATCGGTGTTCGATTGGCCATCACCGACGAGATTGGATTGGCGGATAACGCTGAGTTGTTCTATATCGCACGTTGGATGATCGATCCGAATCTGGGGTTGGACACGCCACCTGCCGCTGGCACCGGAGCTGGTGCTTCAGGATCCGGATCGAGTGGCGGAGCATCAGGCGGATCCGCCTCGATGGGAGGAGGAATCCAATAATGCATCGCCGATTACGCGGGAATGGACGGACTCGGAACGGTTTGACATTGCTGGAAGTGATCTTGTCCTTGTTCTTGACCGCCGTGGTTGCGGTATTGATTGGAGGATTGGTCCAGCTGTACCTCGTGAATGAAACACGGGGCCGAGAGAATCTGCGGCAAACTCAAACGGCTCGAGCCATCTTGAACATGATTGCGGACGACATTCGAACGACCGTCAGGTATCAGCCCTACGACACCAGCGGACTTCAACAAATGCTCAGCAGTGCAGGATCCTCGATGCTGGGTGGTGCGGGTGGCATGGGTGGTATGGCCGGTGGAGGTGGAGGGGGTGGCGGCGCCGCACCTATCGATCCAACAGCCGGTGCAGGCATGGCAGGTGGGACGGGTGGTGGCATGGCCGGTGGTGGTATGTCGTCGGGCGCAGCGGCTCCGCCTCCGACGGAACCCACTGGACCAACCGTGATTCCGCCAGGCATCTTCGGAACTGAGTCCTCGATAGAGATCGACGTCAGCCGCATGCCGCGCCCGGACGAGTATGTTATCCAACCCGGAGACATCTCGCGCGGCACCTTGGGAGATATGCCCAGCGATATCAAGACCGTTGGCTACTATGTCCAATCGCTTCGATCCGATGGCGTGTTGGATCCGTTGGCACAATTGACGGCCCAATCCTCTCAAGGGGCTGCAACCGGTATCGGAGCAACAAATAACGGCATGAGCGGTGGTCTCGTTCGCCGATCATTGGATCGCGCCGTCACACAATACGCCTATCTCAATGGAAACTCTGAGCAATTGGCTAGAACTGGAGAAATCATCGCTCCAGAAGTGATCGGGATCGAGTTCTCGTACTTCAACGCCAGTTCAGGCTGGCAAACGCAGTGGGACTCGAGCCAAATGGGGCTTCCCCATGTCATCAAGGTCACCTTGGCCATGCAAACCGAATCCAAGGCCCGATCGAGTCCTCTGGAGCCCGGGCTCATGTTGTCCACCATCACGTCGGGCATGGTGGAAGAACACGGTATCCAGTTCTACTCTGTCAACGTCATTATCCCAGGTTCGATGCTGCTTTCCGCGCCGGCTCCGCAGTCCGGCACAGGAACTTCATCCAGCGGAATGAGTTCATTAGGATTATGAAACCACGCATCAAGAAACCAACCACTGGATTACGGGGTCAACGCCGCGCGGTATTGCTGCTGGCGGTATTGCTCGTTGTCTCAGCGGTAACACTCGCATCGCTAGCCTTCATGCAGTCCATGCTCTTGGGTCACGAAGAGTCTCGGCTGACCGGCGAAAACATCCAAGCCCGATACGCAGCCGAGTCCGGTATCGACGCTGCCCGACTCTTCATTGCCAGTAGTCGCGCAGCGCGATTGGAAGCCGGCGGCACGTTCGACAACCCGAACCGATTTCAAGCCATCCCTGTTCTGCAGAGCAAGGATCCACTCAACCCATGCAATTACACGCTGATCGCTCCGAACTTGAATGAGTCAGGAAAGTACTCTGGAGTCCGATTCGGATTGCAAAATGAATCGGCTCGTTTGAACCTGAACGTACTGCCCATCATCGATCAATCACTGGCCTTGCCTCCGGGACTTCTCGAGGCGGCATCGAGTTCTCTCATGCCGAACACCTCCGGCTCCGGTGCACCGAGTGGCTTAAGCAGTACGATGATGGGGGGAGCTGGTTCTGGAGGTTCAAGTTCCGACAGCGCCCCCGCCAGCATGGGGCGTGAACTGCTGATGGCACTCCCTGCCATGACCGAAGAAATCGCAGATGCAATTTTGGACTTCATCGATGAAGATGATGAGGTTCGCGAGTATGGATGCGAACAAGAATACTATTCCCAACTACCGAATCCGTATGCCCCAGTCAACGGTCCGTTGAACTCCATCGAACAGCTCCTACTAGTCCGCGGCGTGACTCCGTATCTATTGTTCGGTCTCGATCAAAACCGAAACGGTGTGCTCGAGTCGAGCGAGGAGAATGCAGCGTTGGGCCTCGGCAGCACTAGTACCAATCCTGCCATGGGAGGGTTGGGAAATGCGGGCATGAGTACGACCATGACTACCACGGGTGACGTGGCTGATACGCCACCGAATCTCGGCTGGGCGATGTACTTGACCCTTTATTCCAAGGAAAAGAACGTTGCTTCCGACGGCAACCCACGGATCAATCTCAATGGTTCCGATTTGCAGCAACTCCGTACGGATCTAGGGTCCGCGCTCGGAGATGACCTTGCCACGTTCATCCTTGCCTACCGAGTCATGGGAGGGGCAGGTGCAGGAGCTGGCGGAAACGCTGGCGGGATCCCTGGCGGAATCCCAGGAGCCGGAGGAGGCATTCCAGGGGGTGGTGCCGGCGGTGGCGCACCTGGTGCTGGTGGCCCTGGCGGCGGTGGTCGCCCAGGCGGGCCAGGCGGTGATGGAGGCAGACCCGGTGGCGGTGGTGGCCCCGGTGGCCCGGGACAGGGGGGACCCGGCGGTGGCAGGCCTGGTGGTGGCGGCCCGGGCGGTGGTCCTGGTGGTGGCGGCCGACCGGGAGGTGGCGCTCCGCGGGGTGGGGGAAGGTCCGCGGCATTTTTCTTCGAAGCAACCAATCCACTCTTGTCTTTAGTAGCCATGCCCCAACCCCCCGGAGGCGGTGGCGGCGGGCGTCCTGGCGGCGGTGGCCGGCCCGGTGGCGGGCCCGGTGCTGGTGGTGGGCCCGGGGCAGGTGGTCCTGGTCAAGGAGGACGGCCCGGGGGCGGGCAAGGCCGCCCCGGAGACGGCCAAGGAGGCGGTCGTGGCGGTCGTGGCGATGGTCAGGGCGGTCGAGGCGATGGCCAAGGTGGTCGAGGGGATGGTCAAGGTGGTCGAGGTAATGGCGGTGCCGGAGGCGTCCCAGGAGCGGGTGGAGTTCCCGGAACTGGCGGTCAAGCAGGCGGCGGAGGCCAACAAAACGTTCAACCTTGGTCGGCGGCGGTTTTCGACAGTCTGAACATCGATCTGACCCAGGGTGCTGGCGGCAGAATCAATGGTGTCTTGGAACTGATCGACGCTCAATTCACCGCCAACGTGAACGGGGAGGACACGACCTTTATGTCCCCTCTCACGAGCTCTCCGATCCAAATGTCCCTGTATTTACCGATGTTGATGGACAAAGTCACGACGGTTGAGGCGACGATGCTCCCCGGACGAATTAACATAAATGAAGCTCCGAGAGAGATACTGGCGGGACTGCCCGGAATCGATTCCGAAACCCTGGACAAGTTGCTTGAAGCCAGATCGCAATCGGCGGACACCGAAAATCGAAAGTTCGAGACATGGCCTATGGTCGAAGGAATCCTGACGCTGCAACAGATGAGAACGCTTGCACCCCTCCTGACTGGAGGTGGTGATGTGATGCGGGTGCAGAGCGTTGGATACTTCGAACAGTCCGCCGGATTCTCTCGAATTGAAGCCGTCATCGATGGATCGATGCCAGCACCCACGATCGTTTTGTATCGCAAGTTCGACCATTTGGGTCGCGGGTTTAGCCAGTCCACCCTTGGACAGCGAGCCATGGGCTTGACGATGGATGCAGCACCGACCACTCAATAATCAATATGTCACGATTAATCACCATAGAATGCGACGCAACCGAGGTTCGAGTAGCCGTAGGCTCCTCGGGACTTACTGGCGTTACGATTGAAAAAGTACTCAGCGGGCCCATTGAATTGGCCGAAGGCGAGGAGCCTTGGGGAACCGCCGCTGCCATCAATGCGCTCCGAACATTGCTGCACGAAGCAGGAATCAAGTCTGGTGAAGCGATTGCTTGTGTCAGCCGCAACGACATCGAACTGCGAGCCATCACCCTCCCGGATGTGGATACGAATGAGCTTCCGGATATGGTTCGTTTCGCAGCCCCCAGATACTTCGCCAACTTCGCCGACAATTGGCCTTTGGACTTCATCACGATGCCGTCCCATCTCGAAGGGAGCATCGATTGTGTGGTGGGAGCGATCAACCCCATATTGGTTCAGAAAATCGAACGAACGGTGAGCGAATCCGGTCTGCATCTGACCCACATGGTCCTCCGCCCCATGGCCGCAGTGGCAGGTGCGATGGCTCGTCACCCCGAATGGCTCAACGGGTCGGTTCTGTTCATGGACTTGCTGAACGAAGAAGCCGATGTCGTTATCGCCGAACGCGGGCATGCGGTCTTCATGCGATCGTTCCAAGCCCCAGGTGACGGCTCGG
>JALOQW010000188.1 GCA_025459275.1 Pirellula sp. | reverse complement strand
GTCATGGCTGCGGCACAAATAGCGAGTCCGATGTACCAACCTCGAGGTGTTAGTGCGTAATCTTCAAAGCCTGGGGCCTTGATTTCGGATAATGCGATCGCGGCTGGATTCAGTAAGAGCGCGTTCTCGACGACAACAGGGCCAAACGGATTGCCTCGAAACAACCAAAGGAGGAGGCTTCCCACGAACAACACGAGTAACAGACTGTAACTCGTGATGGTCGCGACAGCCGTGGATCGTGAAAATGCACTGACGCAGGCACTGACGAGAGTGATCATAGCCGTTGCGATCAAGAGAGAGATCACGACATTCCCAACTTGGCCACTCACCGTGGGCTGAATGTAACCCATCATAAGATAGCCGGGTAACGTAGCACCTAGGAGCAGCAGCAACGTCAATGCGACGCTCGATAACTTTCCGATCAAGATGCGCCACGCGGAGATCGGGGCCGAACGAAGGAGTTGCCAACCTCCGCTCTCCACTTCGGAAGCAAGAATGTTGGCACCCAACGTTGGGCCCAACAGCAACAACAGTCCGATTTGCATGATGACCATGGAAGCTGCGATGCGGTCGACTCCCCACTTTACCGTGCCAGTGGTTGCGATAACGGTCAACACAAGCGAGATAATCGCACCAGCAGCCACCAATCGCATCAACCAATGCAAGCGACCAAATTTACGAGTCCGAAACTCCTTGACCATCACCGGATTAAGCCAAAATGGGATTCCCGCCTTTCGCTGTTGTGGATCCACAACATAGAGTAGCCCACGCCACCAACTTAATTCATCGGATTCAATGATCGGACCACTCGGTCTCGCCCGGTCCAATAGCAGTGGATCCAGTCGACGCACTGTCAAAATCGATAATCCGGCAGCCATGATCAATGCAACGATCACAAAGGCGAGCCATCCCGCCTGTACCCCGAGTATCTGCGACTGGCCCTGCGAATCTGTGATCTGCTGAAGAGCAGGAATCGGCGAGAGCGTCGCCATGGCTTGGGACACATACCCCATGGTGCCGGATTGACGGCCTACCAGTACGCTCGGACCGATAGATAGAAGCACCAAGCCTAGAATCGCACCGTACGTCCAACGTAAACTCGCATCGCTCGACTGAGCCTGGGAGCTAATCCATAGTGCTAGCGCCGAATACTGGAGTGTCATCGCCACAACGACCATCGCTAGAGGAAGGACATGTCCTTTCATCGAAACACCTCCCATCGCGAAACAGGCAAAGATTGCCGGGAGGCTTGCCGAAAACAAGATGCATCCCAAAATTGCATTCCCGAAAAGCTTCCCAAGATAAACTTCCCAAGTCGAAGTCGGAGAATTCAACAGTAGTGCAAGAGTTCCTTTCTTTCGCTCAGCAACGATGGCGGTGGCAGGAAACGCGGGCACCAGCATCATCACACCGACGGCAATGGCGAACGCGACCGGTCGAAACACCAGCATCGCTCCTTGGCTGGTGAGATCCATCGTGGCATCGCTCGGCCACCGAAGAACTACGAGAAGCGAAGATATCAATGCAATAGCGATCGCAGCCAGAAGGGTCTTGCCACTCCGTAGTCGACCTAGCAATTCGCGTTTCAAGACTGGGTTGGTAAGAGCTACAGTACTGTTCACTTGCATGAATCTTTCTGTCGATCAGTCAGCCGCAGAGACTGACAGGAATGCATCTTCCAGATCGCTCGCGACTTCACGAAACTGGGCAACGCGGATGCCTGACGAAACAAGCTTGGACAAGAGTTCTGCGAGTTCGGACTCGGTGCGTGTAGTTGGGAAACGGAGGACCCGTTCGGCAGTACTAGAATGGACTGGCTCCGAGGTCTCCAATTGGGACTCCAGCAGTTTCTGTGCAGTAGCCATGTCGTGAACATCGGTAAGTTGAACTTCGTAATTCCGTTGCGGACACAACTGGCTCATGACATCATCGACGGGCCCAAATGCGCGCAACTTGCCCGAGGTCATGATCGCAACCACATGGCAAATTCGAGCCAATTCCGGAAGAATATGACTCGTAACAATCAATGTTTTCCCGGATTCGGCAAGTTTGAGCAGCAACTCTCTCATCTCGATTCGGGCACGAGGATCCAGACCATTCGCAGGCTCATCAAGAATCAATACCTCTGGATCGTGCAAGAGCGTTCTTGCAATGCCAACACGCTGCTGCATACCGTGGCTTAAGCTTTCAACATACTTGTCCCGCATGTAGGCCGTATTGGTGATCTGAAGGACCTCTTCGATCCGAGTCCGTCGTTTTTTGGGCGGGATGCGAAAAATCGCACCGAAGAAGTCGAGGTACTCATGGACTCTCATATTGTCGTAAGCCCCGAAACGATCGGGCATGTAGCCCACGAGCTGTTTGATCTTGGAGGAATGCTTGCTGCAGTCAACTCCGGCGATCATAGCGGATCCTGAAGATGGCTTCGACAGGCCGACCAAGATCTTGATCGTCGTTGTTTTACCTGCACCGTTGGGACCGATGAAGCCAAGGATCTGCCCACGATTGACATGAATGGACAAGTCATTGAGTGCGACGAAATCGCCGTAGTTTTTTGTTAAGTGATGGGTTTCGACGACTCGGTCGGACATAAGACTGCCAAAGTGCTGCGAGAGTTATTCTGGAATGGATGGGTTCGTGGATAGAGAATATGGAGGTAAAACCGTTCCCTTCACGGATAGCCGAAGATGTTTGATCCTCCACGGGAGTGTCCCGCCTGGTTCACGGTCATCGGATACTTCGATCTTGAGTTGGATTCTTCCATCCCCAACGCTTTCCAAGAGGCTGTCATCCTCAATCGTGCCTATCCAGGGAAGGGTAGGCGAGTCGAGAGTCACGATCTCGATGGGCTCACTCTTCGGTGGAACCAGAAACAATCGAGCCTCGCGTCGCGGGGCTTCGATATCCCAATTCACTTCGATCGAAGTGATGCGCATGGGGTTAACTTCCTCAGGCAGCTGGAATTCCAACTGAGAAGACGACGGATTGGAGGATTGGCTGATCCATCGGCCGACACTGTCCATGAAAATAGGTGTGGAATCCCCCGTTGTCGAAGTGCGGATCTCAATGAACGGATAAGGGATGAAAACGGCGGTACCGACTCCGGGTCGTTGTGTGGATATCGGCAGTGACACGAGTGCGGCTCCTCGACGCTCCAACGGTGCAGACCAATCAGGGCCTTCTGGAAAGAGGTCGGTCCATCCGAACAACGTGCGTGTCTGGACCTGCAATCGATCGCCACCCTCCAGCAATTTACGGTAGATTGCGTTTCGACGCCGTTGCTCATCGTCGACGAGCGACTTTAACGTCCAACGCTCACCTTCTGCCGGGTAACTCCCGTCAAACAGGAGCGTGCCCGTCTCCCGTTCTTCTCCCAAGACAGGCATGCCTGCCGCATAGCTTAGGATTGGATCCGACAAGGCTGAGGGGAGCCCGCTGGGAAGCCGCAGTTGAAGGCCTCGCTCGGTCCATTCTCCGCGAACCAACATACTTTGCTGGGGCAGTAAGGATTCTGTCGTATAGCGCCACAAACCCGTTGGCCATGCGGCATTGCTCAATCGCCACGATTCCAAGTCCTCGTGAACAACGGTGGTAATGCCACTGCGAATCGACGGATCGGGAACAACGAACCCAAAGTGTTCGCTTTTCAGATCCATGGCTGTCGGTTCGTTGGTATAGACGGCGGCTGATTCTCGCAGGGTGCCTCCCACGGGACTGTCAAACTGGGCCCATTGAAAGAGCGCAACTGATGGAGGTACATCCCGGCGCTGCAATGTCCCAGCGATAGCAATTGGGAGCGACGCGAGGATCGCCAATCCTGGAATCCAAAATCCGATCCCGCGCACTTCTCTCGCTAACCAACGCCAGAGTCCTAATGCGGTCAATGCAGTGCAGAACAGCATGAGTGTCCAAGCGACGAACGACCGGGGCACGACAGGGTTTCCAATGCGTTCCAAAGGATACGTTAGCTCGGCCATTTTCAGTAAAGGTGTCGTGCGCTGGACATGAACGATATCGACTATGTTCCTCGCCCATTTGCGAAGTTCGTAATCCGATTGATAGGCTGGATCAGAGGCCATTTGAGAACTTCGCCTTTGAATCCAACCGAGACTGCCGAGTGTGGATAGTACCAATTCCCCACGCCCGATCGGCATGGCCATCGCAACCGGCCAGCCGTCGATGGAATGCGAAACAGTGCCCCCCCGTTGAAGTATCCGCTTGAAAGGGATCGGGCGATCATAATGGCATGTGCGGTCTTCCTCCGACAAGGCAATGTTGGCGACATTCACTTGGCAGCGCTCCAAGTCGATCGTATCCACATGGAAAATCGCTTGATCTGAAGCGAGCAGTGGCGTTACTTGATCGCAATCGATCGAATCGAGCATGATCCAGACGCGACCTCCGCTGGTCAAGTAGGAACGAATCGTGGTTGCACTTGCGCCGTCCCTCAGATACTTGGCGTCTGCAATGATCAACGTGTCGATTCCTTGCCAATCTGCCGGGTTGAGAGGCAACGGGGCGCCGTCAAGCAGGATGCAATCGTTTGATAACTCCGCATCAATCCGACTGGCCAAAGTCAATTCCATCGTCGAAAATACTGGATTGTCTCCCCAACGCCAATCGGGGCCAACTACCGGTTCTGTTCCCGCTACCAGGGCGGTCACGATGTTCTTGCGAGTGGGGCGAAACACAGTAACGCGACGCATAACAGGTTCTCCCCCTTGGGAGAGCAAGGTTTCATTGCCGTCTCGAACCGCAACGATCGACACCTCCACATCCACCTTTGTCTCGGTTATGGAAGGGGGGACCCGGACCGGAATCTCAATGGTTCGCATTTCTTGCGGAGACAAGCGAACGCGACTCCGATCCTCAGACGTTATCTCGCCTACCACTCTCGCAACGAGATAAGCCTCCTGGGGCTGGGTAAAGGTGTTCTTGACATTGCAGCGTACCACAACCAATCCGCCATGGCTTGCCGCGCCGTGCGGAGCGATGCCAACAGATTCCAGCGAGATGCCCTCCTGCGCGTATGCTGTGGGGAGGCTCAGACCAATCAGATAGACAGCTAGAATCCATCCGAGGAAATCATGTCGGATTTGACCGAACTGCACCACAACTCGACTCGGATTCAATTAAAGGTCCTCCGCTCGTTCATGGACCTTCTCGAGAATGTCGAGAAGAACACGATCGACATCGATTCCTTCAGCCTGGGCTTCGAAATTGAGCAGTACTCTATGCCTTAGTGAAGGAAGAAAGACGCGGCGAATGTCTTCAAAACTGACGTTGTATCGACCGTCCAAAAGGGCCCTTACCTTCGCAGCGAGAGCGATCGTCTGAGCACCCCTAGGACTAGCCCCCCAGCGAATGTATTGATTCGTCACATCGGGAGCAAGTGTCCCTTCAGGATGGGTGGCCAGGATCAATCGAGCAATATAGTCTTGAACATGCTTGGCCAAAACCACTTGGCGGACCAGTTGTTGCCAATGCAATATCTCTTCTCCATCCATGACTTTTTCCGGGATGATAGAGACACCTCGCGTTGTGCGATCAATGATCGTATTGAGCTCTTCTCGACCGGAATACCCGACCACCAATTTGAAAAGGAACCGGTCCAATTGGGCTTCCGGTAGCGGATAGGTTCCTTCTTGTTCGATGGGGTTTTGGGTCGCCAATACGAAGAACGGCTTCTTGAGTTCGTACTTGGTTCCAGCAACCGTGACCGTCCCTTCTTGCATGGTTTCCAACAGCGCCGATTGCGTCTTGGGTGTGGCACGGTTGATTTCGTCGGCAAGGCAAATCTGCGTGAAGATGGGGCCTTTTTGAAATTGGAACTCTCGTCGGCCTTCGTTCTCAACGATCATGTTGGTTCCGAGAATGTCGGAAGGCATGAGGTCGGGAGTGAACTGGATGCGGTTAAAGTCCAGAGAGAGGGTTTCCGAAAGCGTTCGAATCAACATGGTCTTGCCGAGACCAGGCACCCCTTCGAGAAGGCAGTGCCCTCCGACGAACATCGCCGTCAGGACTCCTTGAACAATCTCGTCATGGCCTACGATGACTCGGCCTATCTGCTCGCGCACGGCTGCATAGCGATCGCGAAATCGTTCGGCCTCTTGTTGCATCGATTCAACCACATTGCTCATCGTTTCAAGCTTTCTCAGCGAATGGATTTCGGGGATGGGGCTTCTCAGTTTTGTTTCTTCTTTGCCTGCCGTTTGGCCTCGAGCAGTCGAGAAGTGTAGCTCTTTTCGTCTTCCGAAGCCAAGTTAGGGGAACTGCTCGAAGGAGGTGTCGAAGCACTTGGCTTGGTTTCCGACTTGCCAAAGGAATCCGATGGCTTTGTCGTCAACGTCGTAGGGTCTGGAATCTCGATACTGACTGCTGCACGCTGCCGCTCGAGATCATCCGAAACAGAGGTCTTGCTCGACCGGAGGCGATCCAGCCGTTGTTGACGCTGCTGGTCCATTTCGGAGGTGTTGCGGCGACGCATGCGCTGCGCAATCCATCGGATCGGAGCTCCGAGATCAAGTGCCACCCGTCGAACAAACACATCCGCGAAGAACAACGCCGATCCGATTAGGACTGCCATCGGCCAGACATCCTGGAGAGTTTTTGCAGGAGGGATGCCAGAGCGATAGGTGTCGATCTCGAGGACATCATCGAGCGCATCGGTCTCGAGGGCCGGGAAGACGACGCCGGATTCGCCACCTCGCGGCTTCTGGCCAGCCATTTGTTCAAGCAATCGGAGATTGGCTTGCCTTACACGGTATTCGTCCGAGAATGGAACAGTTACTCCCGTGGTGATGGTGGGTTTGCCCGGGCCGGGACTGACACTGACCATGAAGCTGCCGGCTGACTCCGGAGCGAATTCGCCAACGTATCGACCCGGAGCCTGCTGACGCAATGGAATACTCATCGGCTTCAAATCAGGGCCGATGGCCGTTGCGTTCATGTCGAGGAAATTGAGGAACTTATCATCCGCGCCGAGCGCGTTGACGACAATTTGCACGCGCCCATCTCTCACATTTGTTGCGATCGCATACTTCCCTTCGTCGCCGGATGGACGCATGGTCCAGCGCACCAACTGGGAAAAAAACTGATCGTAATAGGGGGAGCCCACCCATTCGGTTGCCCATCGTTTCCCAGCGTCGGTGGTGAAAACCGCGGTACGCCCTAAACCAAACGTCCAAGTTGCCAAGAGGGATGCAGTGTCAGGTTCGTTCGGTTTGGGTGAGAGGAGCGGTACCTCAACAAGCGGGCTATCTTTGCGTTCCGTGAGAACAAATCCGCGAATGTTCGGGAGTTGTCCGTTGATCCCCGACATGATTTCGTGACCAGGGAGTTGGGTCACTGGGACCACGCCTCCTTCGGGCTCATAGACCAATGGGCGTGCGACCCGACGAGCCTCCCTCATAAAGATTTTTGGCAAGGCTCCTGCATTGGTCACTTCGTAGTAGTTCCCCCCCGTGACCTTGGAGATCCGTTTCAGTTCCGCAGTACCGACCACACCGTGGGCTCCGACGGCGACAGTGGAAATCTTGATCTTGTTGTTGGCAAAATCGTTAAGTACGCCGTTGGACGCGGGGGTGGGATCCCCGTCGCTGATGATGATCATGTGCTTGACGGAAGCCGGTACCTTCTTGAGGGATGCAATCGCAAGCTTCAAACTGGAATCGAAGTCAGGCATGTCTCCTGGAACCATCCGAGCGATACGAGATTTCATCATGCTGCGATTCTCGCCAACTTTCGAGAGTCCCTGTGACTGTGACCCCCACAGCCACTTATCCCCTTGCATGTCGTACTGAATGACTCCGCAGTAATCTTGGGGACCCAGAGCTTCCAAGGCGGCTTTACCAACCATTTTCTGCCAGTAATTGCCCTCCGCCATCTCCGATGCGTGCATCACCATCGCCAACGCGCCAACCGCCTCAACCTTCGTATTCTTGATCGCAAAGTTGACCGGCATGGCTGTTTCCAGCTTCGTATTGGTCCACCCCCCCGCGCCGAAGGCTTC
>JALOQW010000529.1 GCA_025459275.1 Pirellula sp. | reverse complement strand
GAGGTGGATGCTCCGGTCGCCGGCGTGCTTTGCATACTTGCTCGCGTTGTCGACGAGATTGACGAGGATCTGTTCCAGCATTGATGCGTCTGCCACGACCATGCTGTCCCATGCCTCGCTAGGCGAGATATCGAGCACCATCTCCGATCGCTCAGCGATGCGGGTCAGTTTTGGTTCCATGCGATCGAGCATCTCCCGCAAGGATGACGGGGCGATATCTCTCGGGGCTCTCCCTCGTTCCAAGCGCGCATAGGCAAAGACGTTCTCGACCAGGTGGCCAATGCGTTGAACTTCGGATTGAAGCGTTTCGAGGTACGACTTTCGAGAACCTTCGTCTTGGATCATTCCGTTACCGAGCATTTCGGAAACCAGTTGCAGTGTGGTCAGGGGGGTGCGTAGCTCGTGGGTCACTGCAGCCACAAACGCCTCGCGTCGATCGCTCCATCGTTGGGCGCTGGCAAGAGCCAACCCCGATGCAAGACTTGTTAGAAGGAAAACGGACCACATCAAACCGAGGATCCATGGGATCGGCCAGCGACCGTCATCCACGTTTTCCAAAAAGCCACGCGCCACGGTCCCAGGTTGGACCACGCATGGGATCGAGACCAGACTGTCGGGGCTTCGGGCCTTCTGGTCTTCCATCGGCAGGAAGTCGGCCTGGGGCAATAGATCCTCGATGGACTTCTGCATGAAGGACTTCAGACGCTCCCAATCCAACAACCATCCTTCCAAACCCCGGCCGACGTTTGACCCGAAGCCGATCGTTTGGGAATCGCGGAGCATGAGCAACTGCCCTTGATGCCATACGACCGTCCAGGGCTCCGTCGTCGAACCCGACGTCGCGACCACCGAATTGCTGCGCAGCACTTGATTTCCGAATTCAAAATTCTGGGCTCTTTGATTGAATTCATTGGCAGCCCGAATTCGGTTCTGCTGAGTCAGCATGCTTTCCCCCTCCATCTCCGATCCTGGATCAATCGTTCGCGGGATTGGTTGTGGGACTTTGGGCAACAACGCTATGGATTGGCGAATCTCTTCAAGTGGATGTTCGATTCCTTGCAGCGTGACCGTCTCCGCATCTTCTTCCAGCCACTGAAAGGAGGTGATGACGGGGAGTCTGGCAGTTCCCTGCCCAAAGGTGGTATTGGATAGTTCTGATCTCTCGGCTTCATCGATGATTGAGTTGACCGGCACCAACGCTTGCTGGGCGACCAAAGGGGCGAGTACCGAATCGAGTCGCCACAGAGCCAATCGCAAGTTCTCTTCGATGGCAGCATCCAACCGCGCCTCGCGTTCCGAGCGATCCAAGCGTATCAAGGAGGCGCTCAGCAGGATGACGGCTCCCAAGGCAATCATCCACAGAATCAAGAAACCGATCCACCACCAGCTTTTTCGCGTTCGTGTGCGGCTCATGGATTTCCTTGAAACATGTAGCCTTTGCCACGGACCGTTAGCACGACGACCGGTTCGGAACCGGTATCGCCAAGCTTCTCACGCAGTCGAGCAATGTGCATATCGATCGTTCGCGTGCTAATGCCGTTGGGTTTCAACCTCCAAACATTCTGAAGCAACTCATCTCGAGAGATCGCGCGATCCCGATGCTGGACCAGGTACTGTAACAACGTGGCTTCGCGTTCCGACAAATCCTCTCGTGTTCCGCCATCGATCAAGATCTCGCGTCGCTCGAAATCGATGGTTCCGAAACGATACTCGATCGTCGAAACCACCATGGGGCGCTGAGGAGATCGACGCAGTACGGCTTCAATACGGGCCAGGAGTTCCTTCACGCTAAACGGCTTGACGACATAGTCATCGGCCCCCTCTCTAAGACCGTCGACACGGTCTGCTTCTCGCCCGCATGCCGTCATGATGATGATGGGGACCGTGGAGTGGCTGCCTCGAAGTCGACGCAGGACACTCCAGCCGTCACCGCGAGGAAGGACCAGATCCAGAAGGATCAGGTCCGCTTCACCTCGTTGCGCTAGCTCCCATCCCAACTCGCCTCGGTCGGCTTGATCCACTTCGAATCCCGAGACCTTGAGTGCGTCGACGACGGCGCGACGGATCGCGGCATCATCTTCGATCACTAGGATGCGTCTACGGTTCGTCATGGCAGAAAGGGGTGAATCAGAAGGAAGGAACGAAGCGTTCGTACGAATATTCTAGCACCATCTCCTTGCCTGGTTCGAGCGTCACGTTCCACTCGATCGTGCCATTGCGTTCCACCAGTCGTAGTTTTTCCGAATCGATCATGAGCGTACCATCGTGACTTGCGATGATCGGTTTTCCGTTCACCGATTTGACGATTCGAACTTCGACAGGACTCTTTTCGTAACTGCGCAACTTTAACTCGCCATCGATCGTTACCAGATCGAGAAATTGGTGAGGCTGAGGCTCGTGGGCCTTGAGCTTTCGATCTGCTTCCTCTTCGGTTTGTTGTTTTGCAATGTTGATGGCGGTGGTTACCGTGAGCTCGCCGCGGCTGCCGACTGGTGTGTACTTCAAAACATCTTCGCTCAAAGGCTGGGTTCCTGACAACGCAAGGCATGGTCCTGTCGTCCATGGAGTTTGCG
>JALOQW010000528.1 GCA_025459275.1 Pirellula sp. | reverse complement strand
GAAGGGAGCGGGGACGAACCGAAAGCCCCGAATGCTCCCACCGGTCCGAACATTCAAGAGTCCGAAGGCGCCAAGGCTCCCGTCCGAACGTATCAAGACTTGCTCAGCAATCCTTATGATGAAGCCCTCTTCGCGTATTACGCAAATGTGCAACCGGTCATCATGGGACCAGATGAAGCGATGGTCGAAGTTGGCGAGCCGGGCTGGATTGATTCCATGACGGTATCGCCGGATGGGCAATATTTCCTGGTAAGTCGATTGAAGAAGCCCTTTTCTTATCTCGTGCCCGCTGACTCCTTCCCAAAAACCATTGACGTCGTTGATTTGCAGGGCAATACCAAGTTCCGTGTTGCCGACGTTCCCCTTGGCGAGAACATCCCCATCGAGGGCGTGCGCACTGGACCGAGGTCGATCCAGTGGTGGCCCAGCTATCCTTCCCGACTGGTGTGGACAGAAGCTCTCGATGGCGGGGATCCGAAGAACAAAGTCGACTATCGAGAGCAGTTGTGGACCCTTGACGCCCCATTCAAGGCACCCGCAAGTCCGCTTCTCAAGTTGCGGCATCGATTCGCAGGACTGACCTTCTTCTCTGATCCTAAACGATTGCTCACCACCGAATTGGATCGAGACCGCCGATGGACCACGACCCTCATGCATGATCTGGAGAACACGGCATCGGAACCGAGAGTCTTTTTTGATCGAAGTGTTCGCGACCGGTACGGCGACCCTGGCCGTGTGATGCTGAAACCGGATGAAAATGGTTTTCCGATTGCGAAGCAGCAAGGGGACTCGGTTCTTTTGTCCGGAGTGGGCGCGTCTCCCGAAGGAAATCGTCCCTTTCTCGATCGTCGCAGCTTGACGACGCTCGAGACGACGCGTCTTTGGCGATGCGGTCCCGATGTTTCTGAGAACGTCGCTGCCCTCGCAGACATCGACGGAGGTAAATTCCAAGTCATCACGCGTCGCGAAAGCACGACTCAGCCCCCGAACTATTTCCTTAAGGATCTGAACCAAGGGAATGAGGTTCAGCTTACTCAATTTGTCGATCCGACTCCGCAGTTGCGAGGCATCAAGAAACGCATCGTCAAATACCATCGCTACGATGGTGTGCCTTTATCTGCCACTTTGTATTTGCCCGCCGACTACCAAGAGGGGACGCGGCTACCGTTGATTGTGTGGGCCTACCCATTGGAGTTCAACGACGCGAGCACGGCAGGGCAGGTTTCCGCAAACCCAAATGAGTTTACTCGCATCGGCGGGATCAGCCACTTGGCCTTATTAACTCAAGGTTACGCGATCATGGACGACGCGACGATGCCGGTCATCGGAGATCCAGAGACCATGAACGACACCTTCATCGAGCAAATTGTTGGCGCGGCCCAGGCTGCAATCGATCATGCTGTGGAGCTTGGAGTTGCCGATCGCGACCGAGTCGGTGTTGGAGGTCACAGTTACGGCGCGTTCATGACCGCCAATCTCCTGGCGCATAGCAAGCTCTTCAAAGCCGGAGTCGCCCGCAGTGGAGCCTACAACCGCACCCTGACTCCCTTTGGCTTCCAATCGGAGCGAAGACCACTATGGGAAGCCAAGGATGTCTATGCCAAGATTTCGCCATTCATGTTTGCTGACCAGATCTCCTCGCCGATCTTGTTCATTCATGGAGAAAACGACAACAACTCTGGAACATTTCCAATCCAATCGCAGCGGATGTTCCAGGCGGTCAAGGGGAATGGAGGGATCGCGCGTTTGGTCATGCTCCCTTACGAAAGCCACGGTTACAGGGGCCGACAATCGATTCTGCACACACAAGCCGAAATGGTTGCATGGTTCAATCGCTTTGTGCGAGATGCCCACTGATTAGCCAGCCAATGGATCAACCTTGGGTGAGGTCCTCGATCATGGCGAGTGTCGCGTTTCGCACGGATTGCTTCCAATCGGAGGCTGCAAACTTGGGTTGCTGAAACGCAAAGATGATGCCGCGTGAGCTATTGACGATGGCACCAAGTCCACGATCATCCATGCCATGCCGCACATCGGACGCGGAGCCACCTTGGGCACCATAGCCTGGGATCAAGATCCAAGCGCTCGGCATGAGAGCGCGCATCGCGGCTAGCTGTTCGGGATACGTCGCACCCACAACCGCTCCAATCGGTCCGTAACCCGACTCGCCGCGACGAACGCTTGAAAGGGATTCGACATGTTTGGCAACGCATTCCGAAACTGTTTCTGATTGCGTGACCCGATCCTGCAGCAGTCCGCTCCCTGGGTTGGAAGTCTTAACGAGAACGAACAGGCCTGAGTGACTGGCATCGCAACGTTGCACAAAGGGTTCGAGCGTATCGGCGCCGAGGAACGGGTTGACGGTTAACGCGTCGGCTCCAAAGGGGCTGTATTGCGGCGAACCAACAGGTCCCGAACCGAGAAACGCATTCGCGTAGGCCGTTGCGGTCGTTCCGATATCGCCTCGTTTGGCATCCATCACCACCAACATACCTCGTTGGGTCGCTTCACGGACGACCCGTTCAAGATCTCGCACGCCTTCGGGACCAAGTTCTTCAAAAAATGCCGCTTGGG
>JALOQW010000187.1 GCA_025459275.1 Pirellula sp. | reverse complement strand
TTGTATCATTCCGCTTGGCTCGATGCACGAATGCCGGAGCGGATTTCATCCCGAAGGGATTCAAGCCATTAGCCGGTGGTAAGCCCCACGCACTTCGGGGCGCCACCACCGGTTACGGTATCCGATCGGGTTTTGCAATCCCGAAGGGATTGAAGCGCTGATGCTGGTCGTGTGGGCTGCAATACCTCCGGCATTGACCTGGCTCATTGGGGCACGCAATCCGGTGGTGCGCTATCGCGACCACCGGCTAATGGCTCAAGCCCCTGTCGGGGCATACAAGCGGTCAGCCAGAACTGTGGATTCAGGATACAAGGGACCAGAGTGCGCCATGCGATTTTCAAATGAACTGCATTCGACAGGTCTTGTCTCTACCTTCTACTTTCTCGACTCCACATTCTAGTCGCCAAGCGACTCGCCAAGTTCTCGAACGCAAAAGTGCACAATGTTGTGACTCGGAGCGTGGCATGTCTTTGAGCAGCATTAGCATCGATTTGAGGAGGCAATCTCACGAAACGTCAGATTGATTCGTTCGCCGACGAGCTGTTTTGTCTTGGGGACTTCGTGTTGCCAATGCTGCTGCATGGTGCCAGCCATGATGATGAGTGTCCCATGCCCGGCAAGAAACGTTTGGGTTTCGCGATTGACGTTATGTCGAATGCGAAACTTTCTTGTGGCTCCGAGCGACAGAGAGCCGATGATGTTGCCCATTTCCGGTTCGTCATCGGCGTGCCATCCCATGCTATCCGAACCAGATCGGTAACGATTGAGAAGGCAGTAGTTGTAGGACCCTTGAATGGCTTCGATTTTGGATTTGATCTCCAAAAGGGTCGTCGTCCATGGTAACGCGACGTTATCAATTCCCGAGTATCGGTAGGTAACTCCTGGATCGCCATACGATGCGATCAAGCGTGGTTGCATATGGCCAAAGATCCCAGGCTTTTGCTCCCAGGCGCACTCGTCGCGGACTGCGGAAAAGTAGCGATCGGCAAGCTCGGTTGGCAGGAACGACGCATCATAAAGCAGAATGCCTCCGTCTCGTAGCTCGATGCGATTCATGGTTCCACGCGATTCATGGATGATGGTGTACGAGCTGTGCAAGGATCGGTCGAACATCCAGATGACGAAACGCTTCGCGAAGATGAGGAGCTACAAAAATACGAACACGTTTGACCATCTCATCGAATTGTCGAGTTGCCAAGGCTTGCACGACGGGAGACAACTCACTCAGGGCGCGGAACGAGCCGTCGGGCATCCGGACCTGCAAATCGAACTGGACCTCTAGTTTGATCGGTGGTGTATCGATCAACAGATCATTCGGCCCGATCGGAGTCGTGATGGAGGGTTGTATTTGTCGAGCGAGCTCTCTCGCGATCGCGACAATCTCATCGTAAGGTCTGCGAGCAAGGGCCCGATGCAACTCCGGGTCCGAGAGTCGATCGAACTGTGCGATGCGTTTGAAAAGAGCTCGTCGCATTCCAAAGAGACCGAACACACACGGCTCAAAACTCTTCCCGCGCGAGGCCTCCATCAAAGACTCCTGCATCGTCGACTCGTCCATTCCCAGCCATGCGTCCACCAACTCTTCGCGGTCGCGCAATTCATACACCGCTCGTTGTAGCATTGCGGTTGCGCTGCGTACCGCATGATGCCAGTAGACCTCGCTGAACATCACGTAACGCGCGAAGACCATCATCTCCGCCGCCGTCCTTCCTTTTTCGGAGATCGACAATCGGTTCCGATGGGTATCCACGCACAGGGAATGAACCAATCGCGTCCGGTCAAAATTTCGACCGTATGGAACACCAGCGTGGAGGGAATCCCGTTCCAGGTAGTCGAGCTTATCAATGTCGATGGGACCGCTTAACATCGATCTCAGGATCGAATGGGATTCCGAGAGTTGTTCTGCTGGCTCGGGATGAAGGAATCGAGCGACATCGTCAGGTTCCAGCTCCCAGTCCATTCGGAGGCAATCGGCAATCTCGCGATGATGGATCATGCGTTCCGCCAGAACCTCGTGCTTCGGTAGGTCCACTAGCTTCATGTCCTCGATCGCATGGCAGTAAGGCCAATGGCCGAGGTCATGCAACAACCCAGATACGACGAAGAGCGAGGCATCTCGATCGGAAAAGACCCGTGGAGCCACCCTTTCATGGGACAATTGCCGCAGAAAATCGATCGCGTTCCGGTAAACACCCAAGGAGTGCTCGAATCGCGAATGGGTTGCACCTGGATAAACCAAGGCAACCAGCCCGAGCTGGCTGATTCGCGAAAGGCGTCGAAAAGCCGCGGTATCGATCAATCGCCGTACCCTGGGGGTGATCGGCACATCGACTTCCGGGCTGATTCGTAGGATCGATGGAGGTGATTGGAGTTCTGGGATCATGAGAAACGATTGTAACGACAGGTCCGCAGACGCTGGACGGCAAGCTAGAATGGAACGGTACAAAAAAGCAAACCCGTTGGAGATGGCATGACGAAATCGATATGGCCGGATGGCGACGCCACGGCCGAATTACTGGTGCACGTCAAGGATGGAGAATCCAAGGCGGTCGAAGTCCTTCTCGATCGGCACCGTGACTCCCTGCGCCGGATGATCGCGCTGCGGCTTGACCAGCGAATCATGCAGCGGCTGGATGTCAGTGACGTGGTCCAGGATGTCTTAATCGAAGCCAACCGACGGCTGATCGATTATGTGAACAACCCAACGATCCCGTTTCATCTTTGGATCCGACAGATTGCCAAGGATCGGATCATCGACGCTCATCGTCGGCATCGACTGTCCGCGAAACGGAGCATCGATCGGGAACAGGCTGCAGCGGCTGCGTCCCCTCCCGACCAATCAACGATGGACTTGGCGAACCAATTTCGCGACGGTGCATTGACCCCTGCCGCTGCCGCTACTCAACGGGAACTGGCCCAACACATCGAAATGGCCATTCACCACCTCAAGGAGAATGATCGCGAAATCATCTTGATGCGGCATTATGAACAGCTCAACAACCAGGAAATCGCTCAAGCTCTTGGATTGACGGAACCGGCAGCGAGCATGCGCTATCTGCGAGCCATCAAACGGCTTCGAGAAGTCATTGAAGGTTTGCCGGATCTCTACCGGGAGCTCAAGGAATGAACTCCCCAGGCCAGGAGGACCGTGGAAGTGGCTTAATCGATCTTGAGGACGAGCCACTCACGGAACAAGAACTCAAGCTCGCACACGTCGTTGCTACCCTCACCGATCGGCTGCAACGGGGAGAAGCCATCGACATTCACGCCGAGTGCCGAGCACACCCGGATCTGGCCCGCGACCTCATGTCGGTTTGGGGAACTGTCGTTATTGCCGACGCGGTTGGCAGCCATGATGCAGTGGATGCCAAGGCGAGTGATAAATCATCAACGGACTCGGGTACCTGGCGCATGCCTCTGCCGTGTGTCCTTGGGGACTACGAACTCCTGGAAGAAATCGGTCGCGGGGGGATGGGGGTTGTCTACCGCGCTCAACAACTGAGCCTGAATCGTGAAGTCGCGATCAAGATGATCCTTCGAGATCGACTCGCATCCGACACCGAACGCATTCGCTTCTTTGCCGAAGCAAAAGCTACGGCCCAACTCCAACACCCGGGCATCGTTCCGGTATACGACGTTGGAGAGATTGATGGACGCCCCTATTTTGCGATGCAATTCCTGCGTGGCAAAACCTTGCTCGAGCTGATCACAACCGGGCAACTCGACCAACGCGAGGCGGCGCGGCATCTGGAGAAGATCACGCGCGCAGTCCAGTTTGCTCACGCTTCGGGAATCTTGCATCGAGATATCAAGCCCTCGAATATCCTGATCGACGAATCGGGCGAAGCGCGGCTGACCGACTTCGGATTAGCCAAGCAAACGGACTCCGCAGAATCGTTAACCCGCACAGGCGTAGTTCTAGGAACCCCTACCTACATGAGCCCCGAACAGGCAAGTGGTCGGATGGGGGAGATCGGACCAGCGTCCGATATCTATTCGCTCGGTTCCGTTCTCTATCATGCCCTGACAGGACGACCGCCGTTTACAGCCAAATCGACCATGGATGTCCTGCTCCAGGTTCTGGAGCAGGACCCTCCGAATCCAAGACTGATCGATCCAAAGATCGATCGCGATTTGGAAATGATCGTTGTGCGTTGCCTGCAGAAGCCACCTGAGTTGCGGTACGCCTCGGCCCAGGCGCTGGCCGACGATTTAGCGGCTTATCGCAACGACGAACCGATATCGGCTCGCTCGGGACAGTTTGCTCAGATCGTGGCTCGATGGTTTCGAGAGACTCATCACGCTCCGGTTCTTGAGAATTGGGGAGTCCTCTGGATGTGGCACTCCTTGGTACTGTTTATCGCATGCGTGCTGACGGAAGTTTTGGCATGGAACAACGCGCATCGCTCCTCGTTTGCACTGTTGTGGACCGTTGGCCTTGGAGCATGGGCAGCCGTCTTCTGGGCGATGCGTCGCAGGATGGGCCCTGTGACCTTCGTCGAACGCCAGATCGCCCATGTGTGGGGGGCCAGCATGATCGGCATCGGAGCATTGTTCCCCATCGAATGGCTATTGGGCTTGGACGCACTCAAGCTCACTCCGCTTATCGCCGTGATTTCCGCCATGATGTTCATCATCAAAGCGGGTATTCTCAATGGCGTGTTCTATGTTCAGGGTGCGTGCCTCTTGGTGACAAGCATCGCCATGGTCTTGTGGCCGGGAATCGCGCACTTGGTGTACGGCGTCGTCGCCGGATTGTGCTTCTTCATTCCCGGACTGAAGTATTATCGCCAGCGACTCGAGTTGACGCGGTGAAACCCGAACGGTCGAGGTCGTGCGTCGACCTGATCATTCACCCACTTCGAGAAGTTCTTCCGGAACATCGCGGCCGTCGTTCGGCAGAAGACGGATCACAGGTCGAGGTGGGTCGCACAGGCTGTCCTCGTGCATGCTCATACGCCACGTGATGCCCGCTTCGTCCTCGATCTCCTCCCCTTCCTCGAACTCTTCGTTCCCCACCAGATACATCGATACTGTCCGAAGAAGCTGATCAACACTGTTGTACTCGTAAGACTCGGCATCGAAGCAGGCCTCGATATCTGGCAGGCCTAATTGGCTATTGCCTACCGTGTCCATCATGGCCCAATCGCTGTCGAAGCGGAACAATCGAATGTTGGACCATAGGTCAATGGTCGGAATGTCGTGTTCTTCGCACAACGATTCACTCTCTCGGAACGACTCCTGATCGCGAAGAACTTCCCCGTTCGGATTGAAGTAACAGATGGCTTGCGGCACAGTCAGAAGCTTCGAACAGATTCCTGTCAAAAAGGCAAGTTCACCCACTGGGTCGAATTCGTCTGGAAATACGTCTTCGGGTGATGCATCCTCGTCAATTTCATAACCCAAACGAACTCGAATGAACCCTCGGCATTGCGAAGGAACCGAGCGCCCTTCTGGCCAGCCCCATGATTGCTCCGAGGCCCGCTCCAGAGAACCAGGAAACGTGAATGGTCCGAACTGACCCGCATCCCAAGCTTGAAAGAGTGGTGAGTCCTGAGCCTCGAACCCCATGGCATCGGGCCACGGCTTTGAAACAACATCCACGATCACGAATCCGCGATCTTGTTCAGGTAGGGGAATCTGAAGCGAAGGACCGCTGAATTCCCAAGGCTCATCGAGAGCGTTGCGGCGTTGAGGACCGTATGACGCCAACACCCGCGATAGGTCGTCCAATGGAACGTCACTCTTCAATAGGACACAAAGCGTTTGCGTAAACATTCCCCGGGACACGGCACGCCCTTTCAGCGATAGATGAACAAATCAATTGGCCAGAATCGTAGCACAAAGCTACCCAAGGCATAATCGTTATTTTCCGCATTCTTGGACCCAAAACGCTTGAGTTTCCAACACAGAAACCTATCCAACTCCCCGCGGTTCCAGAGACTGGCCTACGGTACCTTGAGCAAAATCGGTTCCGCGCGATCGACGGGTTCCAAAAAGACGAGTGCCAAAAGGCGAGTGGATCATGGCTGATGCCAAAAAGAATGCAGGACATGGGAACGAACCAGCCAAGGAAGGTGCGAAAAAGCCCCCTTCCGAAGGGAAGTCCTCGGGGATGGCCAGCAGGCTCATTGTCGTGGGCTTTGTCAGCATGGTGGTCGTTGCGGAAACCATGATCTTCTTTTTCATGGTCCCTTCCGGAGAAGAAGTTGCCGCCTTGGCCGAAGCTCGTTTGATTGCAGCCGCGCGCGAGATCGACGCACATCAAGAGCACGAAACGGAAAAGGCGGAGAAGATCGTCGAATTCGATTTAGGAACCTACAGCGTTTCCTTCGTGCCTGCGGGAGCCGACCACAATTACCGCGTCGAGTTTCGACTGTTTGCAACCGTCAACGAAAAGGACAAGGAACATTTGCAAGCATTGATGGATGAGAAGCAATTTCGCTTCCGCCATCGCTTGATCCTTGAGATCCGCAATACCAGCCTCCAGGACTTGTCGGAAAACCAATTGGGCTTGATTCAGCGCCGCATATTGGCGACAAGTACGGAAGTACTCGGAGAGCCGGTTCTCTTGAGCGTTGGCTTCAATGACTATCAAGTCATTGAAGACTAGTTCTCCCACGAGCATGGATGCCTGATGTCAAACGCTGAAACAGACAAAGTCAATGCGCAGGCAAACTCCTCGGCTGGCTCGTCTTCGGACGTCATGAATGCGGAGTCCGTATTGCAACGTGCGGAGTCGACATTGAATGAGGTCGAAGCATCGTTGCGAAGCCCGAAGGTGGCTCGCTACCACTTAGAAGAATTGATTGGCGAAGGGGGACCGCCTGAAAAAGTCTCGATGGACTTGTTGCGGGATGTGACCCTCGACTTGAAGATTGAGCTAGGTCGGACGCGATTGAATCTGGATGAGATCCTGCAATTGCGTCGAGGGTCGGTCGTAACACTCGACAAGCTTGCCGGCGACCCAGTCGATATCTTTGTGAATGGACGGCTGGTGGCTCGCGGAGAAGTTCTCGTACTCAACGACAATTTCTGCGTCCGCGTCGCGGAGTTGATTGGCAGCGATTCGATCCCATGACCCCTCCACTCCGTTTACCGTGCATCTGCATGCCGTTCCTTCGTGCTCGTTGGATGATTGCTTCGGTTCTGGTGTTCGTTGTGCCGAGTGTCGCTCTGGGCCAACTGAGTTCCGAAGCGAGCGGCAACCGGATCCCTCCCGTTCGCGTCCATACGCCCAGCACCGTTGTGCAAGCGTCCGCGAACTTGCCATCGACTGTGAATCCGCCAGCTGCGATTCCGATGAAGAAGTCGTCCGAAACGTCGACAGGTCGCATGTCGGCACCGAGGAGCCCGTGGGCATCCACCTTGTCAACTTTTGCATCATTGGCGATGGTTGTCTTTCTCTTTCTAGGAGCTGCGTTGATTCTGCGCAAATCGCAGCCCCGGCAGTTTCAGAAACTCCCCAAAGAAGTGGTAGAGGTCCTGGGCCGTACCTCGTTGGGGCCTCGTCAAAGCCTAGTGGTTTTGCGATTTGGATCCAAGTTGATCTTGGTCAGCCAACAACCAGGCGAAACGCAATCGATCGGCGAGATACAAGACCCGAATGAAGCGGCAAGGCTCATGGGCCTCTGCGAATCCGAACGTCCCGAGAGCATTTCAAGCTCCTTTCGGGATGTCTTCAACCAAGTAGTTCAATCACGAGCTGCAAAATCTCTTTGAGCTCAGGCCCGTTCAACGAAGGTAGTGGAAGTTGCTGAACTTCCCGGTGCTCAACGATCTTTGGCAAGATCCACTACATCTCAAGGATCTTTTGGCAAGATCCACTACAACTCAACGATCTTTTGGCAAGATCCACTACATCTCAACGATCTTGGCAAGATCCAGTACAACAGGTCGGTTCGTCGAACGGTATTGTTCTAATGCCAAGCGACGCCGCGTCTTAACTTGGGATGACCACATTTGGGTCTTCAAGCTTGGCTCGTTGAAATGCTTCTTGAGCTGCCGATTCGTTCCCTTGTTTCCGGGCT
>JALOQW010000527.1 GCA_025459275.1 Pirellula sp. | reverse complement strand
CGTCGTCGATCTCGGGAAGAAGTACGAGGACTATGGTGTCGAGTCGATCATCGATCAGGTTCGGTTCGTCACCTTCGAACTTGTTGCCGACTGTCAAGAATCCTAAGGCTGCAAGATCCGGATCGTTCTCGGGTCTGACGTAATCTGCCGCCAATTGCAACTCGACGAATCGGTCGTACGCAAGGTCTTGGTTGAACGCTTCGATGACCCAGTCTCTATAGGTGTATGCAAACGGGTTCTTGTCCTGTTCGTCATCCTCAATGTTCACCCCCATCATCTCGGAGTAACGTGCGACATCCAGCCAATGCCGTCCCCAGTGCTGTCCATAGGCCTCCGAATTCAGGAGTTCCTCGACAATCTCTTCGATCACTTCAAGATCGTCGGACTCCGCGAGCCGTTCTGCGATACTGTTGTCTGGTGGTAGGCCTGTAAGATCCATCGCCACGCGTCGCGCGAGTTCCGTCGGCGTCGCTCTCGACGAAGGGCTTAGGCCGACCGAAGCCCGCTGGGCTTCGACCCATCGATCGATGAAGTGACGGTTCCAACGATCGTCGGTACTGCGCGGGGCTTGCTTGCGGCGGAGGGGTTGAAACGACCAATGATCGGACACCACTGGGCCTGGATGGGTCGACAAAGGTTTTCCCTCGGGCCAATTCGCACCCGAAGCGATCCAGCGCTTGAGATCGGCGATCTGGGATTCTTGGAGCCGCCCGTCCGGGGGCATCGGGGCCGATGAAGCATGATGCTCCACCGCTCGAATCAAACGGCTTACCCCTGGGTCCCCAGGCACCACCACCATGCCCTGGCCGTCGTCCGTTCGAAACCCCTCCGGCGAATCGAGACGCAAACCGCGAGCTGCCTCAGCACCCGAATGGCACTGCAAGCAATGGTCTGCCAACAGAGGCCGGACCTGCTTCTCGAAGAAGGCCTCGTTGTCGACCTCCTCGTCGTTGAAGCCGAGAACCGCGTTATGAGCTGCGAAGAACCCCATGAGGCCAAATAGGACGCAAAACAGTGCTCGTTGTTGCATGATGGGATCAACCCATTCTGGTTTGGATCAAGGTAGAGGAACCGACTTATCTAAATCCGATGAAACGGAATTTTGTTACAAGCTCTGCAACATTATTTTCTCTAGACCAGCGGCGGAGGATCCTCACCCCATTGAATACGACGATTCGTTCAGTCCTGTAGTCACAAATCCAACCGGATCGACATGCGATGATGGGCGTTTTGTGAATCGTAACGCGATCTTCCTGAGATCTCGCGGACAAACTCGGAAATAACATTGGAATCGCTCCAGCTTCAGTAGGGTGCGAACGGGCTACTTCAGCGGTTTGCCCAGTTTTTCTTCGGGCTCGAACACCTCCTCGATGGAACGCTTGAAGAGCCGAGCGATCTTGAAGGCCAACGGAAGGCTTGGATCGTATTTGCCGCGCTCCAGTGCATTGATGGTTTGACGCGATACACCGAGCTTTTCGGCCAGATCACCCTGGGACCAGCCTTTTTCATCCCGCAGTTCCGCTAGACAGTTTTTCACTTGAGTCGACTCCAGGAAATCAAGACTCCCATGGCCACGAGGATCGACGGAATCAGAAGTACTTCGGGGGGATCCAGCCTGGCATTGATAAGGCCTGCAGCACGTGCATTGACGTAGAGTCCCGCGAGCGGCACGAAAACGATCATGGCAAATGCAAGCCCCTCAAGCGCAACGCGCTGAAGCATCTCGTCGAGGTCGGTACGAAGCATGCGGAAAAACTTGGTAGCAAATAGCAGCATGGGGAGTGCTGTTGCTACTGCGATGATAGCAATCGTCCACGTCGGCAAGAACGCCCCACGATTGCACATTCGTACAACCAGGTTTCCCGCAATTAAGAAGAACTCCGCAATCACGAAATTCGTTATCAGCCGCCTTCCCAATCCCATGTCTCGTACCGACTCATCCGTTTCGCTCATGATCGCCTCCAAAAATGATTCCTGCAAAATCGCCACATGCATGCATTGTAAAGTGTGCTTTACAGTCTGTCAAGTTCGCTTTACAGAGATCACCTAGGCATTTTTCGAGGACGGGAGCGCATTTACCGTTTCGCTTCTTGCATAGGATCGTCCGATATGTCACGATTTTTTGACATGAGGAAGAAGATCGCGAACGAAGATAAGGTATGGCGAGCGCTGGCTCACGAAACACACAAAACGAATGGCGACATCGTTAGCGCCATTGAAGGAACTGATTGAAAGTAGGTAGACACGATGCCAAGTCCCGATTTGTGGCAACAGCCCCGCATGGCCCATTATGAATTCGCGCTCGACATCGAGGCATCAACAAGCCGTGTATGGCGTGCTTTGACGGATCAGGTTGGATCCTGGTGGCTGCCAAGCTTCCATATATTGGGTGAGTCCTCCATTATCGAGCTGGAACCGCATGCCGGTGGCCGACTGGTGGAACGCGCGGATGGACGAGAATTATTGTGGTACACCGTCTTAGCAATGGTTCCAGAAAAATCGCTCGACTTGGCAGGCTATTGCACCGCCAAGTACGGTGGCCCTTCGACAACCATGCTTTCCCTCGAGGTCACGAGCATCTCAGATCG
>JALOQW010000526.1 GCA_025459275.1 Pirellula sp. | reverse complement strand
CCCACGACATCGACTTTGTGATCGAGTACTCCGCAAGCGATGTTGGTCGGATCGTTTCTGCGTTCCATGACCAGTTTTTTATCCAAGAATTTAGCGTCAAGGCCGCCTTACGTCCTCCGTTTCAATTTAACGCGCTCGACAATCGGTCCGCGCTGAAAGTCGATTTCTTTGGAATCGGAGATGATCGTTATGACCACATGCGTTTTGAACGGCGATTACCCA
Organism: Pirellula sp.; assembly: GCA_025459275.1. GTDB lineage: Bacteria > Planctomycetota > Planctomycetia > Pirellulales > Pirellulaceae > JBKCUI01. The sequence continues at coordinate 2,367 of JALOQW010000526.1, read as the reverse complement.
TCAAGTTGTTCGGCCATTCGGCTGTGATTGCGATGCCAGAAGATGTGATTCTCTACAAACTGCGATGGTTTCAGATCACCCCTTCCGATCGTCAACTGAAGGACATAATCGGTATCTTGACCGTGTCCCGTGACGCAATTGATTTCGACTATTTGCACTCTTGGGCCGACGAAATCGGCGTCGCGGAAATTCTGAAACCGCTGTTGGTCGAACGAAAGTGAATTCGAGTTTCAACGGGTTTGCAAGCGGTGGATGCTGTCTACATCCATGCGCCGGTATTCCATGCGGCCGGTCCACCGTCTCCGCGACGGTGGCTACGTGGATTACTTCGGGCTCGAGGATTGCTATTGACACCGATGCGACCGAGCGACTAATTCGCATGTTCGGGCGCCGAAAGACTTGGGCGTGATTTCCCGCAATCCCTCGAGAATGGAATCAATGGATATGAAGCGAACACTATGGATGGCGATCGTGGCGATCGGTATCGCCCAGATCGGATGTGGTGGTAACTCGGAATCGACTACGGCTGGATCGACTACAGCCGCGGGAACGCAGTCGGAGACTGCTGCGGGCCAGACGGCAAGTGCAGCTCCTAGTGGGCTTGCAAGCGCGGCTGCTCCCAATCCGGCACCTTCGGCGCTGGATGCCATGGTCCCTATGAACTCATTGAATCTTGCCAATCCCACCAAGCCCGAAGAAGTCGTCGGAGCATTCTTGGATGGCATGCGGACGGGAAATGCCGCAGTAATCGAAGGTTTGCTTTCGACGCGAGCACGCAAGGAGATCGCGGACAAGGGGCTCGATATTGCTCCGATTGGATCGCCTCAAGCTCGATTTGAAATTGGCGTTGCCCAATTGGCTGACCCCAAGGATCCGAACACGGTTCTCGTATCGAGCAACTGGTTGGAGCCAGGTGCTAATGGCCAGCCAGCTGGCGAGTACGAGGTGGTATGGGCATTGATCAAGGAAGCAGCTGGTTGGCGTATTTGTGAGATGGCAGTCGACACGCACCAAGAGGGTGAAGAGATCCAGGTCGTAAACTTTGAGAATTTGGCAGATGTTGTGCCAGCAGGAACTCCACCGGCTCCAGGTCCTGCCGGGGCTCCTCAGGCAGAGGTGCCTCGCACTGCTTCGAATCCCAACGCACTTCCAGGCATCCCCAATGGTCCGAGTGCAGGTCCACCGCCAGCTTTGCCAGGCAACGCGCCGGGGGCGATTCCAGGCTCGCTGCCCGCCGTACCAGCAGGCAACTTGCCAGCCCTGCCCCCATCCGCATCTGGAAGCGGATCGTTGCCAGCCCTTCCTGCAGGGCCTTCGGGCGGCTCTGGCAGCCTTCCACCGCTCCCACCAGCGGGGTTTGGCGGGGGGAATTCTGGTCAGCCTAGCATTCGCTGAGCGTAAATCTGGCGAAATCGTGCTCCAAACCTTGAATCTTTGGGGTGTGGCAAGCCCTTCATGGCTTGACCGGTTTTGCTAGAATCCTCTATTCTTGTGCCCCGTTCGCGGCGGAAGACCAAATCCTTCGCGAACCTTTTTTCATTACGCTAATTGTCAGAAAAGTGCTTAGGGGAGCTCCCTGTTATGGCAACCATTGAGGAACGAGTCATTGAAATCGTCGCCGAGCAACTCGGAGTCGAAAAAGAGAAAATCAGCCGCGAGACACACTTCGTCAATGACTTGGGTGCCGATTCGTTGGATACCGTGGAATTGGTGATGGAGCTCGAAGAAGAGTTCGACATCAGCATTCCAGAGGATGCAGCTGAGAAAATTCAACGAGTTGGCGAAGCTGTCGATTACATCGAAAAGCAACAAGCCTAAGGGCAAGTCGCCCCTGTTGAATCTGTGGTATTCGAATGAAACGTCGAGTCGTCGTTACAGGCCTTGGCTGTGTCACCTCTCTTGCCTTGGCCGTTGAAGATCTGTGGCAAAGGATCCTCGCGGGCAAGAGCGGTATTCATCCGCTTACAGTCGTGGACACCACGAAACAGAAGGTCAAGTTCGGTGGCGATGTTGCCAATTTCGAACCGGGACCTACGTGCGATCCGAAAGACGCCAAGCGGCTTGACCGATTTTCCTTGTTCGGAATGTGGGCGGCCCATCACGCGGTTCACGATTCCGGCATCGATTTCAGCAAGGAAGACTCGTTCCGTTGCGGTGCGATCCTCGGCTCCGGTATCGGTGGCTTGAACGAGATCGAAGAACAGATGTTCCGTCTGTTCAGCAAGGGACCCGATCGAGTCAGCCCCATGACCATCCCCACCATGATGCTCAATGCAGCCGGTGGCAATCTGGCGATTCGCTACGGTCTTCAAGGACCGAACTTTGCCGTCGCGACCGCTTGTGCGAGCAGCAACAACGCCATGAGCA
>JALOQW010000186.1 GCA_025459275.1 Pirellula sp. | reverse complement strand
ACATCTTCATCGAAAATTCGCTCGCCAAAATCGGCGATTACGGTTTATCGAAGTACATCAGCGCCTCGCGACGCGCCGGTCAAACCGAGAGCGTTGGTACCTTCCATTACATGGCCCCCGAAATCGGCAAAGGAGAATACGGCAAGGAGATCGATATCTACTCCTTGGGGATCATCCTTTATGAAATGTTGACTGGAAACGTTCCGTTCGACGGCGAAAGCACTCAAGAGATCATCCTGAAGCATCTGACCGCGGACCCCGATCTGTCGATGCTCCCCAATGTCTTCGCGCACGTGATTCACAAGGCGCTGGCCAAGAATCCCGTCAGTCGGTATCGCGATGGTCGGGAAATGCTCGCCGATTTGGGATACGCCATCGATCCAAGTGGTTTGGCAGTGCGAACGGGTTTGCCTACCCCTCAGTTCGCGACTGTGCCGAACCCAGTACCTCAGCAACAGCAAGCGGTCACTCCTCGGATGGTCTACACCAAAGGTCCCAATCAGCAGCCGGTCGGCGGTACCCAATACGGCAAGACGACCGCCCAGGCAGTCGCTGCGGGTGCCGTCCCGAGTCTTGGGGATCGCATCCAAATGTTCTTCCAAGTCGGGCTTCAAGGACATGCGGAAGCACTCAAGCACGAACCGATCGCGCAGTGGGTGCATCAGGTGGTGCACGACCTTGGATTGTGGTCCAAGACGGCAAGGGAAGGCACTCCGAAAGAAAAGGGATGGTGGCGAAACCTGGCTTTGATCGCTTTGTTTGTCTTCGTGCTGATTAACAGCGGTTGGATCGCTCCTTCCTTGGCAGTCGCAGGTTGGGGATACATCGTGTACTACGTTCTTTGGTTCCTCAATGTCGGATATGCCAAATGCGGGACTCCCTTGGGATCACCGCGAGGGGAACAACCGCGAGGCGTTCAATATGTACGAGCGACGGCCGCGGTGTCGCCCAGCCCCGCGTTTCAAGAGACAGTTCACTTTGATCCGTCCGGAAGGACCGCCCAAGCGGTCCCGACTCCGAAACCGGTCTCTGCGAAAGAAGCCTTGCGGATCTGGCAGCAGCAACAACGACTCGAGTTCAGTCAGCAAGGCATGTGGACCCGTCTTTACGCTTCCACGCGAGCCATGACCTTTGCAGGCTTCATCACCGCCGTCCTCACCTTTGGAGGAGGATTCTTGATGATGTCCAATTCGCAAGTCACGAGCAATCATTGGCTGGGCGCCATCGCGTGGCTTGGGATTATGACGACCCTGACGAGCTGGGTGGTTCTCATGTTCAGCCGACGTTGGGAGTCGAGGACCGAAGACTCCATTGTCTTCCGGTTCATCTTGATGGCAGCTGGTTTGCTCCTCGGCGCGGCGAGCTTCCAAGTCAGTGAGTACCTCATGATCCCTTGGACAAAGATCGCAAGTACGGGATCGGTTGAAATCGAGTTGTTCGATGGAGCGATCAATCGAAGCTGGAAGGGCTTTTATGATTCCGACGGAATCCCGGTTCTGGCTGGACACATGGCCTTTTTCGCTTCCATGATGTGGATCCTTCGCTGGTGGCGGCAATCCGATTCGCTCCGCAAGAAACGCTTTTCCATCTGGACGATCGTTTGGAGTATGATTCTGGCGGCTCTCGTGCAAGGCATCTTCTTCTTTCCAGGACCATGGCATGCACTGCTGGCAGGTGCGACTTCGTTCGTCGTCCAGCTCGCATCACCTTGGAAAGAACCTGCTCCACGATCGATGGCTGCTTAGGCTCTCAGAAAGAGATCGAGACAAATCATGAACAAGGAAAATCAACCACATTCTTCGAGCAGCGCCGCATGGGCCTGGGCCACGCTCGGAATCGTTTTCACCGTCTTCTACTTCGGAACGAGTTCCTCACGCCGAGAGGCAGATCGAGAATCGTCCGAAGAGCGCCGAGCCAAACGATCCTTGAACAGCGACCGAATCATCGTGGATGCAGATCGTCGATCCTCCCGCGTCCGTGTCGAAGATGCATCGGCCGATGTCGCGGTTGTAGTCAACGCTCCTTCCACGGACCCAAATCCGTTGTCGACGAACACCTTTCAAAGTCAAGTCTTCTCCGAGTCGATGCGGTGGTTGAACCGTTCGGTGGATGCGCTCGGTGAAAAACTAAAGAAGATCTCCGAGAAGATCGAGGATACCGAGGACAAGGCCCTCGTCGAGGAAGAGATTAAGAAAGCGTTCCGAGAGGCCTTTGTTCACGAGCAAACCGCGCATGAACAAGCTCAAGAGGCTCTGGCCCAAGCGCAACAGGCGTTGGACCATGCCGCCTCCCAAGGGGAGGTCGACCAAAACGCGACCGACTTTGAGCAGATCGCCTCCACTTCCCATGTCGATCTACCGATTCTCGGAGAGGGGGTTCCTGACTGGGTCCGTATTCGAGTGATTGAAGGGGATCGAATCCTGGTCCCGATCGGAAGCTCTATGGAATCCTCACTCGGGAAATGCCGCGAAGATTTGAACGCGAAATTACCTCGCGAAGTCAAGGAAATTCTCGATTTGCACGTTCTCAAGGATGCATCTTCGGATTCGATTGCCGAATTGACCGATCAATACATTCGCGACAAACTCGTGGATCGGACCCTCGAATTCGACAACTACCAAGAGAGACCAAGTGGCAACTTCCATCAACTTTGGGTCAGAATGGATGTTGAAAAGAAGGAGATGGAACAGATAAGGGATTGGGAACGGGAAATCGTGACTCAGGACCGAGTCTGGAACCTTGGAGGACTTTCCGCAATTGCCATCGGATCGCTTGCAGGACTGTCCGGAATTGTCAGCTTGCTGTCCCGTCGCGAACAGAAGAAAATCCAACAACGGCGGGCGGTATGAGCGATGTAAGCTCGGAGCAAATTCTCGTTGAGAGTATCCGCGCAGGGAATACCGATGCGTGGCAACAGTTCATCGATCGCTTCGAAGGGCGATTGCTGGCCTATGTCGGGGCTCGACTGATGGACCGCTCTCATGCGGAAGACATCGTCCAAGAAACGTTGATCGGCTTTGTAAACAGTTTGCCGAATTACGACTGCTCGCGCTCTTTAGAGAGTTACCTCTTTTCCATCGCAGCCTACAAACTCACCGACCATCTGCGTCGCGAAGGCCGTCGACCAGCGACGCAGTTTGCATCGCATGGAGATACCAGCGACGGTGCCAAGAACGTTCCGGCCGCTGCCCGAGGAGTCAGCAGTGTCGCGAGATCCGTCGAGCAACGCTCCCTCGAGGAATCTGCGTTGGCATCGGCTCTCAAGGATCAGATTTCGAAGTGGAAGTCGCGCGACGATTACCAAAAGCTCAAATGCATCGAGATGCTTTTCGTGGCTGGAATCAATAACAAAGACGCCGCGAAGGAACTTGGAATCACGGAACAGCAGGTTGCCAATTACAAGTCTGACTTCATCAACCGAACACGATCCCTCATCGCTCGCCAGGCAACCCGCGAGAACTTTCCCGAACTCGCGGAGTAGGATCCCCTACATATTGGATGAGGAGCTGCCGGGCTTGATCGCGATAGTGCTGGCATGACTCGAGGAGCTGCTTTGCGTCGGGAATGTGGAGTCCGAAGGCCAATCGTGCCAGATCGACGGATTGTTCAGGAAGATCATGCCTTGCTTTCGTATTCATTAATCTCAATCCGGACTCGACCCCGCGCAGAAAGTTGTATGCATCTTTCGCGCGTAACGCATCCTCGGCAGACATGAGCTCCAAACGTCGGAGTCGCTCGATCGAATCGATGGTCCCTGGAGCGATCAACTCCGGGTGTGAGTGCGCATGCTGAAGCGAAAGGACTTGAGCCACGGTTTCGATGTCCATCGTGCCGCCTGGCCCGCGCTTCAAATTTCGTTCCGTGGCGCTCTGCTCTAATGCTCCGCGCTCTCGAAGGGCAATGCACGTATCATCGGACGTCCATCCTTTCGAGACAAGGATTCGCCCAACGCATTCCCGAAAGCGATGCTGAAACTGGGGATCGCCCGAAAAAGGTCTCGCGGCCAGCAATTGCATTCGTACGAGTGTGTCGTCGCTGGCTGCCATGAACGCCGTTTCGAAATCATCGATCGGCCACGCCAGGTTCGCGGTCGGTTCCCGGGTGAAGATCCAGTTCCTCAGTTCGAACAGGCGTCCGTTTTTGGTCATGCGATTTACTCCCTGTGAAAATCGCTGCGCGAACTGCTGGAAGAAATAATCGTTGTGAATCGATTGCGGATGCCGAGTCGGACCAATGGGACGTGTCGATCCAGCTCCTTCGTAGACAAAGAGAACGCTTACATCGCTATGGTAGTTTGGTTCCCGATTTCCAAGCTTTCCCAAGGCAACGACTGCAAAGTCACAACGCTTGCCGTTTTCCAGAGTCGGCTCCCCGAAGCGTTGCACCAAGGATTGAAAATGGAACTCGATCAACTGCTGCAAAGATACATCGGCAACACTGGCCAGTGTTCGATGGGTTTCTGAGATACTCTCCTTGCCAAGGATGTCGCGAACGCCAATCGACAAGTGCATTGCGCTCTTGAAGGATCGTACGATCGCATCGACATCCTGCGCGCCTCGACACAATTCATCCAGAAGTCGACTAAGGTGCGACTCCGTGGGCAATCGCCCGAGCAAAAGGGAATCGACCAGTTCATCGACCATCCCGGGATTGCTGGTCAAAATGCCGACCAGATATGGACTGGTCCCGCACAAACGAATGTACAAATCCATCGAAGGTTGATGGAGGCTGAAAAGCTCCCATAGGACTCCTTTTGCACCAATCGATCGGCAGGTTGCTACCAAATTTTCAAGGGTTCGATCAGGTGTCGGAGTCTGACCAATACGCTGCAAAAGTTTTGCAGCGATGTTGGCCAGGTAATATCGACATCGGCGCGTTGACAATACGCGAAAGTCTTCGACACCGAGCTCTTGCACCAACGCCACAGCTTTTTGTACATCGGCAAAGCCGTAGCGCGAAACAATTCTCGCCGCCCATGCGGGGTCAGGATTAGGATCAAAGACCAGGTCGGCTTCATCGCTGCGCTGGTCAACATCCACCAAGCCGTTCGTCCGAAGTTGTTCGGTGATCATATGGAGTTTCTGCGTCGCTACCTGCAGCAACGTCAGTGTGGCGACGATTCCGGGACGTATGGAATCGGACTCCGTCGGATTCCATGCTTCGTTCGGAGGCAGGATCGTACAACCGGCTCGGATCTGCAGTCGCATCTTGCAGTCGCGGGCGGTCTCATGAACCTGGCTTAGAAGGCCGTACTCTGCATCGGACAAGCAACCGCTCTTGGCCAGCGATTCAATCCTCGAAGCGGTCGTGCCTTGCTGCACTTCAGGTACTTGGTCCCCATAGATCCATTGGTGAAACAGAACCATCGTTTCCACTTCGCGTTGAGCCAACGAGACGATAGACATTGCGTCCGACCAAGGGGTTCCTGACTTGGTAATGGATGGAGGGGTCCGATTGATCTTGCGAAAAAAACTCGCCAAGGACGCCTGCTCGAAACGAGAACGATATCGATCAAATACTAGCCCGCGAACCTGATCTAGGAATGCATTGCCAAGCGACTCGTTTCCTGCCACCGGCCGGAGATGCATCAGCATCGCTCCGAGCTCGCCATCTCCTTGGACTTGAGCCCACTCTACCCATCGATTCGTATCGAGCAGCGCGAGCTTCCCACCATGGGGGTATCGATCATGTAATGGGAAATGAACGACAAAGGTCGACGGGTCGAATGACTCAAGAACTTCCCGAAAACGTTCGAAACGGCGACACCAGTTCTCGTATTCGCCTGATTCGCTCAATCGTGAATCGGCATCTCGCACGGCGTCCGAAGCATTGATACAGACCAGGTAACACGGGGTCGCGAAGTCCGTGTCACCCGAACCATGGGGGCCATGAGCTAAAATCGAAATCGGTAACTCAGATGCGTTCGGTTCTCGAGCATCATAACCCTGGATAGCAAAGGCTAGTGCGGCGATGACGATCGCGTCATTGATCCAAGTCAATTGCTGCTGAGCTCGAGCGAATGCCATTCCATGCAATTCGACACCAAACGCAACTCGCAGGAGCTCGCGTCGGCGAAAGCGTTTCAGTGCCGACTGGACTTGGTGGAAGTCATCCAAGCAACGGATCTCGGTAAGGATTCGATCTCGAATCTCTATCGCGCTGGGCTCGCAGCCTGCAAAAAGTCGGAGAGACTCAAAGCTGTCGGGATCATCGATCATCCACTCAACCGCAGGACTATCGACATCCAAAGCCTGCAGGAGAGTCGCCAACAAGCTCGGGGAACGCCCCCACTGACTCAGCAGGGTACTGGGGGCGCGAGAACTTTCGACGAAGCGCAACAGTCGCTCAACAGCCTTAATTGGATGACGAAGCCGCTCCATTTCCGAATGGATGGTCCGTTCAATCTGTTCTCGCAACTGCAAGTCCGGAGTGGCTGCAGCAACGCGTTGGATGTTACCCGTTGGGGTTTGACTGATCATGGGCTGTCTGCGGTTGCAGGTCGTCGAAGGATACGCGCGAGCCAACGGCAGGGAAAGGAGAGACCCATGACGAGTCGAACCGAAAACCTCGCAGATCGAATTCTAACCTCAACGAGGGCGAACGGGCAGATTGGATCGATCCAAAGCCTCTTCAACCGGAGGGTCAGCCGATGGTTTCTGATCATCGACCGGGAATACGTTGGGGAAATCTGTTCCTTTTCGAAGCCAGAGCGCGCCATCGGAAGCCTCTTGTTCCGCGACTAGTCCGTGGTAACGGGTCATCTCCAGAGTGGCCAAAAAGAGCCCAACCAAAGCGCTTTTGTGCATCCCAGGTTGGAACAGTTCTTGAAGTTCGATTCGATCTTGCGCAGTGACTCGAGCGTGGATCGACTGCATGTAGACCTGGATAGGTGTATCGTCATAGCGAATAGCTTCGGCTGGAGCGGTCTGTCGGGCCTTGAGTATTCTTCCAAAGGCACTGACCAGATCCCAGATCTCGATTCGGGCAATGGGTGCATCCTCCGATGCGTTGCGTCGACGCACTGGGTTGGGCGCTAATCGGCGAACGTGCAACTGCCACAAACGACTTTGCTCATCGAGAACGCAGGCGATGTCCCGATACCGCTTGTATTGGATGAGCCTCTCGATCAGGTGCGAATGGGAGTCGCCATGTGTTTCGTTCGAGGTGTCCGAATTATCCGCAGACTGCGGCAGGATGCGATCCGCCTTCATTTCGATCAGCAAACTGACAATCTCGATGAACTCGCTGATGTTCTCGAGATCCAGTTCCTTTAGGACATCCAAGAACTCGATGTATTGCCTGGTGATACGAGACAACGCGATGTCCTCGATCTCGAGTTCATCGCGTCGAATCAAATACAACAGCAGGTCGAGCGGACCATGATAGCTCGGCAAGTCCACGTCGAACGCAACCACCTTTGCTTCGCTCATTACCGAGTCAGACCTGCTGAAAAGGAGAAGACCTGTCGCACATCGTCTTCTGCATAGGCCACCGGCACAGCGAAATCGAACGCCAAGGGGGCAGGCCCCAACGCTGGCACAGCAATTCGGAAACCGAGACCTGGTGCCACTCGAAAGTTATCCCAATTGATCTCGATATCCTGCTCCACCGTACCGTAATCGACAAAGGCGACCATCCGCAACATATCGTCGGCCGTGATCGGGAACATGTACTCCAGAGTTCCGAGGAACTGAAAACGACCACCGACCTGGATACCAGATTCGACAGGGCTGGCACCTCGAAACTCAAAACCTCGCAATGTCGAGAAACCACCTGCGAAGAAGTTTTCGAAAATCGGCTGGTCTGCGCCGGCAAATCCGGTTCGAAACGCCGTCGTGAACGTATGTCGTCCTGTTCCGTCAGCACGCTCACGAACCAAGAAGTAACGGCTGTAGTTGATCTGACCTCTTGGGAAGTCATATTCCCCGAAGACTTGATCGTAAATCAATTCCAGCAAGTGACCTTCCGTCGGCAGAAATGGACTGTCGCGCGTATTGTGCGCTAGCCGAAAGCGACCCATGTAGAGATCGTTGCTACCGATGACATCATTCAATGCCTGA
>JALOQW010000185.1 GCA_025459275.1 Pirellula sp. | reverse complement strand
GCCAGAAACCGTTCCTGAGAAACCCTTTTCCATCGAAGACCTCGCGCCATTTCCCAGCCCGTGGGACGATCCTCCCGAGGAATCGCCGCCATCGGAATCCACCGTTGCGACTTCCGTGCAATCCGATGCGGACGCTGCGACGAACGGCGCAGATGATCTCGGCTCATCGATCGAGCCGATGTTGGAGTCCGCTCACGAGATCGAAGTGTCGGCGAGCGGTGGATCCGATTCCGTGGAAGGATTCGCGAGTCCAGGGGACATTGCCAACCTCCTCGCGCAACTCCAACCCAAGAAAACTCCTGCAACATCTTCAGAGACTGTTGCCAACAGCAAGCTTCCATCCATGGACCCTGATGCAGACTCGCAGGAGCCGGAGCCAGCGATCGCGCAGTCGGTGGGGTTGGAGATGCCACCGATGGCTCCGGAGTCTCCCAAGAAGAAATCGATTTACACCGATGACATCGAGGATACCGTTCTGGAATCCGACCTCGCGTCGCTCTTCGCTACCGTGCGTTCCTCGGCGGCGGGAGATTTCGGGTACGAAGGGGCTCCTGCTACGGGTGGGGCTCCCGTGACGAGTGCCAGTCCCGAGCCGGGGGCAGAACGTTCGTGATTGCGAACACGGCGCCTCTCTAGGGCTGAATTGGGCGCATTTCATCTGTCCGATACCTATTGGAACCCTGAATTTTCGCGGTTCTCGCACCTTTCCAGCGATAGAAAGTTGACACTCGCCCCTGGGCTGTCGTACTCTGGAAAGGAGCGCACCGACTTGTCCCTTTCTCTTTTCCGCGATGGAGTTGCGTGGAAATGAACATTCCCATGCTGAATTGCTCTGTTTTGAATCTTGGCGTCCTGGGTATGTCCCTTGCCGTTTTCGGATTCTTGGATCGTAGCGCTTACGGGCAAGAAGCGGAGTCCCAGTATCGAACGTTACCCCTCGATCCGGCTGGGGACAAACGCAAGAAGGAGAAGGATGAGTTATTGAGTCCGGAACGGCTCAATACCAACGGCATCGCAGGCGTTGAACGTTACTACCGCGAAAATCTTTTGCCGAGACTGTTGCAAGAGAATGCCGTATCGATGAACGATGCGCGCAACGAATGGATGAACGATATCGAATTGGTTGAACGGCGTAGCCGCAACAATGCAGGGATGCTGGAAGAGTACAACAAGATGGTCGCAAGGTTGTTGAACGACGTGATTGTTACCAAGGACGAAAAGGGAAAATTAGCCCATCCATCCTCGCGCGTTGTGGCTGCCGTCATTGCAGGTCGCTTGAACCGCCAGGCTCCTTCCAGCCAAGGAGGTGGGTTGCCCGATCCCGAGGGGACCAAGATTCTGCTGAGGATCTTTCAGCCAAGTGAGAATGATGGGATGGTCGCAGCAGCGTTGACCCATCTTCCTCGCCACTGGATCTGGCCTGGCATGGATGGCAACATGATGGAACTGGCTCGCAAGCGCTTTGTGTCGAATGTGGAAGCGTTTCTTGGGGCCCAAAAACCTGCTGCTCGTGGAGACGAAGAGGAATCGTATCTTCGAGAACTCATGATTGAGAATCTAACGATCATTGCAGAAGGTGAATCGGAATCCGCCAAGGCGGCCAGGCCTGTTTTGGTCTCTTTGATCAAACCCGCTGTCGAAAAATACAATTCGGAGTCGGAGTGGTTGGTTGAAACAGCCATCCACAGCTTTGGACAACTTTCCAAGCCAGAACTGACGCCGGAGGAATTGGTCGAATTTGAAGTCAATACGATCAAGTTTCTGCAGGCAAGTTTGCGTTCATGGAATCGTCGATGCGCACGAACCTCAGCGTCTGCACCAGGTGGCGGCACCCCAGGTGGCATGGGACCTGGAGGGGGATACCCAGGCGGCATGGGTGGAGGCCCAGGTGCGGGTGGTGCAGGTGGCGGAAATACGGGGGGAGATGACGAAGGGGGCGGAGGGGTCGGTCGCCCAGGAGCTGGCGGGTCCGCGCCAAGGCCCAAGAATCCCTACGACGAACAACCCAAAGAGGTCAAAATAGCTCGCCGCATTCTGCAACAGAGACTCGAACGTATCCATTACGGTCTCAACGGCTATGGGAAAGTCAATTCGACCGCACCCACCAAAGGCATCTTGGCCGTTGCTGAAGAAGGAAGGAAATCGAATTTGAACGACGTGATCGCCGCAATCGAAGCACTTCAAACCGCATTGAATGAGGACAGCATCAAAGGGCTCGATTCCTTGGTCAATGATACAAAACTCCAAGTGAGCGCTCTCCAAGAAGCCTGCGATGCGATCGTGGGGAGTGATGGACAAGTCGACTTGCCCGTGGAGGCAGCGGAGTCCAGTCCCAGTGAGGGAGATGACGAGGCTGATAGCGGTTCCGTCGGCAAATAATTCAAACTCTGCATCATTGCAATGACTCTCTCCCCTTCTGGCAACGAACGACTGCCCAATCCCGAGGAAGGGGGACCAACGGATACCGAACGAACAGAGATTAGGGGTGCTGGCGTTTTCTCTGTCGCGACGGCACCCGACATCGCCTCTTCACCTGTTGCATCTGTCCATGAGCTTGTTGGACAAAGACTCGATCACTATCGCATCGAGTCGCTGGTCGGCGTCGGTGGAATGGGGGCTGTTTTTCGGGGGCGAGACCAGCGTTTGGATCGTGTTGTCGCGATCAAAGTTGTCCCGATGTCGCATCGGCGCGCCGAGGCGATGCGGCGGTTTCGCATGGAAGCCCAGAGCGCTGCGAAACTGGATCATCCCAACATTGCTCGCGTCTTCTACGTGGGTGAAACCGACCGTTGGAGTTACATTGTCTTCGAATTCATCGAGGGCACTAATCTGCGGCAGTTGGTTCTAGAACGAGGCCCCCTCAACATCGATGACGCAACGCGGCTTACCTGTCAGGTTGCAGAGGCTTTGCAACACGCCCACGAACGAGGAGTCGTGCACCGCGATATCAAGCCCTCCAACATTCTGATCGGACTCGACGGCCGTGCAAAAATAGTCGACATGGGATTGGCCCGTACCACCGATTTGGATCGATCGACCGCGGACCTAACCGCCAGTGGCGTTACCCTGGGAACATTCGACTACATTTCTCCTGAGCAAGCGCATGATCCGCGAGACGCTGACGTACGCAGCGACATCTATTCCTTGGGTTGCACGTTGTATTTCTTGCTGACAGGGCAAGCGCCGTTCCCAGACGGGACAGCCCTCCAAAAGCTGCTGATGCATGGCACGAAGATGCCTGAAGATCCGCGCTGCTTTCGCAACGATGTCTCCGATGCGCTGATTGCGATTCTTCGAAAGATGATGGCCAAGAAACCCAAGGATCGCTACCAGGAACCGATCGATCTGGTGAATGATCTTCGCATGCTGGCCGCAATTGACTCCTTGGATTGGAGACATGAGTTGCCCGAAGAGGCACTTCACAGTGCCCAATCCGGGAGAACGTGGTGGGAGTTCTCGCTCCCAGGATTGGTCTGCATATGTGGCATCGCGTTGGTAACACTCTGGCTCTACAACGAGAATCAGCGGAGTGCGGTGTATGTGATCCCTCGGGTCGAAGTGACGGAGATCGCTTCATCAGGAGTGGATTCCAACTTGGATTCTTCCGGAGAAGTATTGGTTGCTCCGGAAACCCCTCTCGCCCCAATCGCAGTGGACTCGAACGTGGAAGCCCTTCCAACGCCTGAGTTATCCGCCGAGACTCAAGCGACAGCCATGACCATCGTTGTCACTGAAGGACGAGAAACCGTTGTGTCATCGATTCGAAAACCCTACGAGTCGGCCCGAACGTTGGAAGAAGCGATCGCTCGGTGGCAGTCAACCGATGCCATCGAACGGATTATCCTGACGGCGCCTGTCACAAGAATACAAAAGACCATAGCGATCGATCGCCCTACCAACGGCCGCCCCTTGCGACTCGAGGGGGCCAGTTCTCAACGACCTCGGATTATCTTGGAGGACTCTTCGATTCGATCAACGGTAGATATGAACGTAAGCTGGTTTCAAATCAACGCTTCATCGGTCGAGTTTCGAGGCTTGGACTTCGATGCAGCCTTCAAGACACTCGATGGCGTGTCGTCGTCTTTGTTTCAAGTTGCTGCAGGCGGACGTTTGAGCATGGTCGATTGCACGGTAACGTCGCAATCGCAATCGAATGGTCGGTTGCCTAGCGTCGTTTCCTTTCGAGATGCGTCGGCTCAAGGCTCAAGCGTATTGGGTATACAGCTCAAGCGTTCGGCGATTCGCGGGCAAGCTGATATGATTCGCGTCGAATCGAAAGACCGAATTGAAATGGAGATCGAGGATTCTTGGATTGCGATTTCAGGATCGGTGATCGACGTCGAAGGGGGCAAGTCGATGAGTCGCTCCCCCAGGATCCGGATGGAATTGAACCACGTGACCTCGATCTCCCTGAATCCATGGATTCGGGTTCGAATGGGAGCCTCAAACCCCTATCCGGTCGCCTTCGTGCGAATCGCGAACGAATCCATCTTTTCGGGTTCTACAACTTTGGTTGAGTGGGATGCCTCCAACGTTGGCGATTGGCCCTTTGCGGCACAAGCTAAACGCATCGAGGATCTCGGCCGTTGGATCGACCTGCGAGGCCTGGATAACGTCTACGATCTCCCTTCCATCATGCGACTCGTGCAAGTCATCATGTCGATGTCGAGCGAGGAGGTTTCCATCGATAGCGATTCTAATTTGTTGAGAAACGAACGGGGCATGGAGCTCTTGGCCGCCTGGCAGACCGCCCCCCCTTGGAATGCCACTCGAATGCACACCCTGACGCCCAAAGCCACCCAATGGAGCCATGTGGGACTTCATCCAGGGTGCCATCACGAGCTTCTCCCGCCATTCTCCGAGGCACCCTCGCTCCCCTAGAAATGGGAAAGTCGCCGTGGAAGGGCGCCTAGGTGAAGCTTTCTTCCAGCCTGATCGACAGTCGTCCGGTCATCCATTACGATCCTGTCGACTTCGGAATGCTTCCAGGATGGAACGAATGACTCGTTTACTGAAATGTCTCAAGGGTTAACGTTATGACCGGATTTATGATCGGCTTGCTGGCTGTTGGCGTTGTCGTCGTTTTGTTTTTGATGTACTTGGTCGGCCTATACAACAATTTGGTCGCTCTCAAGAATCGATTCCAAAATGCCTTTGCCCAGATCGATGTGCAACTCAAGCGTCGGTACGACTTGATCCCGAATTTGGTGGAAACAGCCAAAGGCTACATGGCGCACGAAAAGGAAACGCTCGAAGCGGTCATCCAAGCCAGGAACGGAGCGATGGCTGCAGAGAAGCATGCTTCGGCGAATCCGGGAGATGCAAAAGCCATGTCCAACTTATCGACCGCTGAAGTGGCGTTGGCCGGATCACTCAACCGCTTCATCGGTTTGGCAGAAGCCTATCCCGATTTGAAGGCCAATCAAAACATGCTCGCCCTTCAAGAAGAGTTGACCAGCACTGAAAACAAAGTCTCCTTCGCGCGACAAGCCTTCAATGATGCCGTTATGAACTACAACACCGCCTGCGAAACCTTTCCTGGCAACGTTGTTGCTGGCTTTGGAAACTTCCAAAAGGCCGCCTTGTGGGAACTGAGTGAGCCTGCTCAACGTGAGCCAGTTCAAGTCAAGTTCTAGTTGCCTACAACTGGATTCGAGACCGTGGATTTCTTTGAGCATCAAGATCGCGCTCGGCGAAACACCGGATGGCTGATACTCTATTTCGCCATCACCGTGGTGGCCATCGTTGCTTCGGTCTACCTGGCAGTTACAGGTATTGCCCATTTCGTCACGCAGGGCAGCGAGCAACCGATCGACTTCTTCGTCTGGCACCCGCGCTTGTTGGCTGGGGTCGTAGCCGCCGTCGTGATCGTCATCGCCAGCGGTTCGCTCTTCAAGACGCTACAGCTAGGAGGTGACGGGAACCGCGTCGCTGTCGAACTTGGTGGCGTCATGGTCCAGCCCAACAGCCGCGATCTCGATGAGCGAATGCTGCTCAATGTGGTCGAAGAAATGGCCCTCGCTTCCGGAACTCCGGTGCCTCCGGTTTACATTCTGGAGGAGCAAGGAATCAACGCCTTCGCCGCAGGAACCTCTCCGCAAAACGCGGTCATCGGAGTCACCCGCGGTTGCATGGAGACGATGAGCCGCGAAGAGCTCCAAGGGGTCATCGCACACGAATTCAGCCATATCCTTAACGGTGATATGCGGATCAATATGCGATTGATCGGCTTGTTGTATGGAATCTTGCTTATCGCCATGATCGGATACATTTTGATCCGAATGCTAGCCCACATGCCCGTTCGCTCATCCAGCCGAAACAACGATGATGCAAAAGGTGCCCTGGCCATCATCGCAGCCCTCTTTGCAGCAGGATTGGCACTGATTGGAATCGGGTACGTGGGGGTCTTCTTCGCAAGCCTCATCCAATCGGCTGTCTCGAGGCAACGAGAGTTTCTGGCCGACGCTTCGGCGGTCCAATTTACTCGAAACCCGGACGGTATCGCTGGAGCCCTCAAGCGAATCGGTGGATGGAAGCAGCAATCGCGGCTTCGGGCCGTTCACGCCAAAGAAGCGAGCCATATGTTCTTCGGCCAAGGGGTTATGTCCCTGTGGTTTGCGACCCATCCACCTCTCGAAACACGCATTCGACGCATTGATCCGCATTTCGATGGAACGTTTCCAACAACGACGCAAGTCCGACACACCGAAGCCGATATCCTCGATCCAAGCACTTTGAAGCGACTTCATCAAAGGAGTTCATCGGCACACGTCTCGGCCTTGGCCGGAGTCGAGCACTTTGAGAACGAGCCTTCAGACGCCGTCCATCATGTCGGCAACCCCATGGAAGAGCACATTGATCACGCGCACCAGCTCGTGCACGAGATTCATCCGATGCTCGTCAGTGAAGTGCATGACCCCATGGGTGCCATCGCTGTCGTGTATGCGTTACTGCTTGCGCCGGACTCCGATGCGACGCGACAAGTCCAACTCGACCTGATTTCCCAATACCATGGAGTGGGTGTCCGGGATGAAGTGCTTCGCGTTGTCCAGTTGGCTGACAATCTGGAAGTAGAGCAGAGATTGCCTCTTGCCTGCATGGCTCTACCGGCACTCGAACAATTGTCTGACTCGCAAGTCGGAACGCTGAGGACGTCGGTGCGAAGCTTGATTGATGCCGATCGCCGCTGGACGATCTTTGAATATGCGTTGCAGCGTTTCATTTCACGTCGATTGATCCTTCGCTCAGCCGCTCCGAAGCCCACGTCGCGTCCATCCCAAAACCAAATCGTGTCGGCATTTCAACTCGTCCTGTCGACGCTCGCGCATTTGGGCGGTAACGTCCATGCAGAATCGGCGTACAGCGCAGGCTGGGAGACCTGGACAAATGGCCCTCGCCCCGCGCCGATCATCGACAAGGATCAATGCACGCTGACACGCCTCGATCAAGCTCTCGATATGCTGGCCTTCGCTTCTCCCAAGGTCAAACGGTCCATGCTCAACGCTTTCTCAGCATCCATTGCCTTCGATCAACGGGCCACCATCAACGAAATTGAACTGCTTCGAGTCATCTCTGACGCCCTGGGATGCCCGATGCCCCCAGTACTTCCAGAAGCCTAAACGGTGAAACGCAAGCGGTGACTAGTATCACGTATCATCGATGGTTCCGCGTCCTTCTCTTGTACCTGGTCGTGGTATCATGGGCCTTCTGGATGGGAGGCTTCAGTTTCTACTTCGGTGTCGTCATAAGGGTAGGAGGCGAGATTGTCGGCGATTCCAGCCAAGGCTTCATCACCCAGGGCGTCACGTTGTGGCTGAACCGAATCGGTCTCATCGCCTTAGGAGTCTTCCTGTGCCAGGTGTGGGTATCCAAGAATCGATGGCTCGCTCTCCTTTGGGCAGCGATGGCCATCGAACAGGGCATATTAATGACTTTGCACCGCATGCTCGATAGAATGTTGGACGGTCCCAATCAAGCCATCCTCGATGCAGCACGCTTTCCTGTGTGGCATGAGTGGTACGAGTTCAACTCTGCGATCCAATGGCTTGCAGCCATGGTGTTTATTGGGATCCTC
>JALOQW010000525.1 GCA_025459275.1 Pirellula sp. | reverse complement strand
TATCTCAGGAATCGACCCGTCATCACCAAGACGCCGTCGTGGGTCCCGCTGTTTCAAGATTTTGGCGAACATCGAGAAATTCTCAGTTCGCCAAAGCAGGAACAAAAACCAGCCAGAGAGGGATGGTCAAAATAGCCAGCAGCGAGGTGCCGACCACGACCGTCCATGCGGTTTCGATATCCTGATTGTAAAGCCGCGTCATGACGATCGGGAATGTGGCGGCCGGCATCGAGGCTTGGAGCAAGAGCACTTGCTTGAGCTCCAGACTGTTCGTGGTCTTGGCGAGCAGCAGGATCAAGGCAGGCAGCAACAGCATTCGAACGGCGATGGCCAAGACAAGGGGCTTCCAGGCTCGTTTCCAATCGAATTGCTGAGCATAGTCGTAGATGATAGCACCGCTGAGTACCAACCCCATCGTGATCGAGCATTTGCCAAGTTGCTCACATGCTTGAAGAATCGAGCCTGGTACCCAACTGTCGATTTGGAGCTGTCGAAGAGTGACTGCTGCCACGACGGAAAGAAGGGGCGGGCTCAGTACAACTCGTTTCCAGGAGTCTTTCAATCCCTTACCAGAGATGATGAACAGACCAACACTCCACAGGGCAACGTCCACTCCGACATTGTGGATCATCAATGCGACGACGCTGGCAGGGAAGAAAACTTCCGCTAACGGGAACGGGATGTAGCCATAGTTGTCGATGCCAGTGCATAGGGAAAATGTGCGTCGCTGCGAATCCGAGCGTATCCCAAACCAGGGACCAATGAGCCTCGCAATCCAGCCAGCGATCATGAACCCTCCGGCTGTGCATCCGAATCCATAGAGTGCGGGCAGCCAAGCATCCAGCTGCATCGACAGATTGCGATCGGTCATGATGCGGTGGAAGAAGAGAGCCGGCATCAATACCAACGCGGTAAAGCCGGCCAAGGAACGGTCGACCTCACTCGTGAACCATTTCCACTTTCTGGCGAATCCACCAACGGCCATCACCAGAAAGACACTGGCAACAGTCGATGCAACACTCAAGAACTCCGGTTGCATCAGGAACCTATTTCGAAGGCTTTCCGAACACGCTACCCGCCATGACTTGGCTGAGGAATCCGCGGTCATCGGCAGAGACAACCACGTGATCGCCGGGGCGTAGCGAGTAATTCATTCCCTCAATAACTCGTTTGCCTGATGGGTCGAAGTCGACATCGAGGCGGACTGGTGGATTGTTCGCTCCATTGGGCCGGAGGATGGTCACGCGAACTTTGCCAATTTTGCGATAGAAATCTGCATCGCGCATCAAGTCCGCAACGAACATGGGTTGACCAGGCATCAACGGGACTCGTTCGAACGATCGCTTGCCATGATTCACTTCCAGGATGAACGAAGGAGATTCATCGGTTGACGGGAGCGGTTGCATCACGCCATTCGCGCCTACCGTGTAGCCTTCCTTCTTGATGGGAGTCAGATCGATTTTTTCCGCGTCGCTGTAGTTCTTGCCAAAGAACGTGGTACAGCCTGTTTGGCCCGCTAGCAGGATGACACAACATCCAATCCAAAGCGATCGCCACGAGCGTAGAGAACGGTGCTTGCTTCGAATTGGGGTAATGACGAATCGAGACATGTGATCGGTCTTCAAAATTGGGTAGTGAACCATCTCGCCTTGCACATCGGTTTCGGCCACTCATCAAACGTTGCTTCACAGAAAAGCCTGTTTTTTCGGAAAAGTTCCCGCAGATTACCTGATCGGAACTCCTTAAATCTACCCAGATTCCCCAGACTTTCGAAGAAAGCGGTAGGCCACGGTGATCTCCCTTGACTCAGTTACCCGAATTCCGCTACTCCCTTGCCGAATACGCGTATTTCCCAGTCCTTGTATCCAGGCGTCGCCCTCGGGGAGTCAACTCCACAGGCCATCCATGAACTTTCTCCGTCTCAGACCTCGCTTTCGTGAAACCTGCTGCCGGTATTGGCTCGCGGGTATCTCGATCGTTGTTCTGGCGCAGAGCGGATGCCATCAGCGTGCCTACAATGAGCTCTATGTCGAGAACATGGCGAGCGAGATACGATTGCTCGAAGATCGAGTCTATGAATATGACGCGGAGTACCGCGCCCTCGAGAACGAGCTTGAGGACTTGCGGCTCATCAATGAGGGCTTGGAGAAGCGTCTCAGGGATGCCGAGCAGACGAGAAGTGAGTCCCGAACCATACCGAAAGCGGCGCCACCTTCCGAAAAGCCCGCAGTGCCCATGGTTGTTCCCAAAGAGCCGTTAAAGATTCCATCGAGTGACGAGCTTCAACTCGAGGTGGAAACCCCTGAGCCCCCTGCAGCCAAGAAGCCATCGAACTCAAACGAGGGGAGTCTCTTGCCCCCCAAAGTTGAACCAAAGCCTTCCGAGGCGGCTCCACTCTTGCCTCCGCCAGCTTCGAATTCATCTTCGTCCAACGCCCCTCGCGGATTGCCTTCGGCTGTCAGCCAAGCGAACTTCGAGGATCGTCGCATCGACGCGCCGACTCTATCGTCCATCCAACCTGCAGCCGCAACGGTCGAATCCCCCGTTGCCGTGCCGCCGAAAGACGATCGCGTCCGCGAGATCGAGTTTCACCCCAGT
>JALOQW010000524.1 GCA_025459275.1 Pirellula sp. | reverse complement strand
CCCCTCATCCCCAGCCCTTCTCCCCAAATGGGGCGAAGGGAGCATGAACAAGACGATGCGCCAAAGAGCTGGGTCGGCTTCGATGCTCGTGGTGACGTTGCTCCTCGTTTTCGGTTTTCGATTCGCTTGGCTTACTCGATCGGCGTTTCCTTGTCGCCGTTGCGCATGAATGGTTTGCGAACTTGTTTGCCAACCACTGGTGTCAACGGACGAACCCAGATGTTACGAAATCGGACCGGATCTCCGTGATCCTGAAGCGAGATCGGTCCTTTGTCGGAATGCTTGTTGTATTGCGGAGGTCGACTGAATGGCGTGTCTCCCTTCAGCTCAAAGTGATTCAGGATCAGAACCCCGTTGTGGACTGCGGTGATATAGGCGGGTGACTTGAGCGAACCATCCTCGTTGAATCGAGGTGCGGTCCAGAAGACGTCGTAGGTGTTCCACTCACCCGGTTTGCGCATGGCGTTGGCCATGGGTGGCGTCTGCTTGTAGATCGCGCCGGCTTGTCCATCGTGGTAGGTTGGGTTCTCGAAGGAATCGAGGACTTGTAACTCATAGATACCCATCAAGAAGACGCCGCTGTTGCTGCGGCCTTGGCCGTCCCCTTTGGGTGGTGTTGGTGCGGACCACTCGATGTGCAGTTGGCAGTCACCAAACTCATCGACACTGGTGATCGATCCGCGGCCAGCGACCATGGCCCCGTCGACGACCTTCCAGTTCTCCGCCCCTTTCCAGTGCGAAAGGTCTTTGCCATCGAATAAAACCACCGCGTCGGACGGCGGGGCATCATTGGTTTTGCCGGGCGTCACGACTGCGGGAGCTTTCCATTCGATCCCGTTCAAATACTCCTGGGCTTCCAAAGTACTCGTGCTGCTGAAAGCGGCCACGAGGCCACCTGCCACGATCCAACGAAGACTCAAAACACCCGATCGCGTCGGGGAGGAAAAAAACAACGCGCGCATCACGATAGCTCCTCAAAAATTCGAACGAGTAACAAACCAATGGATTATCCTACTCGTCGCCAACCGCGATGAAAGAGCGTCACTCCAGGTAAAAAATGGATTACAATCAGAGGCTCGGTGCCTACCCTCCATGACTCCCCTCTCCCCCATGGCCTTATGATTGCCCCCGCTTTGAAGTCCTCGCAGCCGTTCGCGACGCTGTTATTCGCATGTTTCTCGTTAGCGTGTTTCTCTGTTTCGGCGCAGGGGCAGGAATCGCAAAACGAGAAAACGCCTTGGGTTCAACCTGGCGACAGAGTGGTCTTGCTAGGGAGTGGCTGGACGGAGAGGATGCAGCATCATCCGTGGTTTGAGATGATGCTCACGCTTCAGGTCCCAGGAGTCACGATTCGAAACATCGGTTGGAGCGGCGATACAGTTTTCGGTGACGCGCGTGCCGTGTTTGGTGCGAGACCCGACGGTTATCAACGCTTGATGCGCGACCTGGATTACGCAGCGCCAAAACTTGCCATCGTCTGCTATGGCGAAAACGAGGCGTTCGGCAACGAACAAGAACGTGCCGAGTTTCTCAAAGGCTATCGCACCTTGATCCAAGATCTGCGCCGCCACCCATGCCGCACCGTTCTCGTGATCCCGCGCGCTCGAGAGAGTGCAGGCACCGGATTCCCTGATCCCGCTCGATACAATCGCAATCTCGCATCGATGGCACAAGGCATTCGTCAACTCGCCAAGGAACTCGATTGCGGGCTGATCGACCTGGAGTCCTTCGCTCCCCAAGAACGATTCACCGCCGACGGTGTCGCCTGGAATGACGAAGGCTATCGACAAGGCGGACGCGATATGATGAAGCAATTGGGCTTCTCTTCTCTCGCGATCGATCGCTTTGCCGACGCGCATCCTGAGTCGCTCCAGGAACTCAAACGCTTGATCCAATCCAAGAACGAATGGTTCTTTCATCGATATCGGCCGCAGAATGAGACTTACCTGTTCCTGTTCCGCAAACACGAGCAAGGGAACAACGCCGTGGAAGTCGAGCAAATGGAATCGCATGTGGCCGAAGGGGAAAAAGCCATCGCAGATTGGCTGATTCAGAACCAAGCGATGCCCCGAAGTTAAATCTCTCCAACGTATTCAAGACTGTTCACCCAAGGGAAAGCCATGCGTCGTCTTCTGTTTTCAACGATTCTTGCGTGCTCGACATCGGCCTGCAACTCGGTCTGGGCCGAAGAGTCACTCTGCACGACCAAGCCACTACCGATCCGATGGC
Organism: Pirellula sp.; assembly: GCA_025459275.1. Lineage (GTDB taxonomy): Bacteria > Planctomycetota > Planctomycetia > Pirellulales > Pirellulaceae > JBKCUI01. The sequence continues at coordinate 376 of JALOQW010000524.1, read as the reverse complement.
AAATCGAACCCTTGGCCCTCGATGCTAATGAGGGGTGTGCTATAGGTGACATGGATGGCAATGGATCCTTGGATATCGTGGCTGGAAGGTCTTGGTACCCGAGTCCCCACTTCACACCGCGGCCACTGCGTGTCATCGAAGATTGGAACGGATACGTGCAGAGCAACGGAGACTTCCTTTTGGATGTCAACCGAGATGGACGACTCGATGTGGTGGCCGGGTCGTTCGTGCCAACGGAACTCGCGTGGTACGAGAATCCAGGCTCGGAAGGACTTCGACTGGGACATACCTGGAAAAAACATGTTTGGGTCGATACGCAAGCGACCGAGAACGAAGCTCAACTCATGCACGATGTCGATGGCGATGGAATCCTGGA
>JALOQW010000184.1 GCA_025459275.1 Pirellula sp. | reverse complement strand
TCCCGAATGAGATTATCAAGTCTCGCAGCTTGTTCGCTGATTCGAAGGACAAATCTCTCTTTCGCGTCAGGGTCGTCCATGGCTCCCATAAGCAGTGTTTCCGCGTAGGCTTTGATTGCAGCCAACGGTGTTTTCAATTCGTGGGAAACGTTTGCCGTAAAGTCCCTTCGAGCATTCTCCAATTGTCGGAGTCGCGTTTCGTCAGTGACAATCAACAACATGGGAGGCTTGGCTCCCTGCTCAACTTCCGAGGAGAGTGGATAAGCTCGTAGACGAAGGACTGTGTTGCCTTGATTTCGTTCCAACTCGCTGTCAAGCGTCTGTCCAGAGCGTTGTGATTCCGATACGACTTCGATCACTTTGGGCTGTCGGATGAGTTCGATCAGTCGAGCGTCGACGCGAACAGGGGCGCTGAGATCCAGCATGTCGATCCCCGCTCGATTTGCGAACGTCAATCGGAGGTCTGCAGTAAAGGCCAGAATACCGACTGGCATCGCGGACAGTACCGACTGCGACTGTTCGGCGTCACTCTGGATATCGGTGAAGGTCGATTGGAAGCTTTCTACGAGCGAAATAAGTTCCCGATGCACTTCCGGCGCAAATGCTTCATTCGGGAGCATTTCCATCATCGCCTCGCGCGGTACACTAGGTCGCGATGGGTTACGCAGACCACTTAAAGAGCGAAGCACACGGTCCTTGAGTCGTGACCTTCGAAACCCAATCCACGTAAAGGATAGTCCGACGAGGAATCCCATTGGAATCAACCACGTGGACCACGCATAGAGCTTCTCATCGACTGGCGGGACTCGCCGAGTAAAGACCAACCAGTAGGGTTCTCCTTCGTCTGGAATGACGTTTCGAATGGCGCGAACACGTCGGAAGCCGTCAGGTTCGATGTACCATTCAATCGAAGGCCCTCGAACCAATTTTCGATCAAGCGTTCTTTCACTGTCGGGAATGAGCATCAATTGCCCATCGGTCGAAGCATTTGCGAGATGAATCATCTGGGAAGCAGAGCTGCCACTCGATTCAGCCAAGCGGCGGAAAAACTCCATCTCTTCGGATACGACCTGGTTTTGATTCAATCTCCAGACGATTTCGTACTGCCATGCGATGCCAGCGCGCAGGATCCAAGCCATCGCGAATCCCAAGAAGGGCCATGCGAGCAGGAACCATCGTCGATCGGTCTGGGCCATTCAGAGGGTGGAAAAGTACGAGCGGGACACGGATTTTCGATGCCGTCATCTTACCCCAGGACATACTCCTGAGTGAAACGAGTCGCAAAAGCGGCAGGAAAAGGAAAAAATCTGACGGTTCTGGGGGAGGAATTGCAGATCCCCCGGACCGAGGAGTTAAACTTGAAGCATTCGTTTCCAAGCCCGTAATCGGTAGCGTTTTCAAGCGAATGTCCTCGTTATGACTTTGCGTATCTCGATCCTATTTGTCGCTTGGTCCGTTTTTGCGGTTTGTGCGGCCCTCGCCCAAGATCCTTTCGATGATTTTGGCGGCAATACCAATCCCTCTGGGGGGCAAGCGAACGCCTCGACCAACCCCAGCGAGACATCCATCGAATTTGATCCGAAGGAGCGGGATGCCGTTGTCATGTCACTCCGCCGTAATCCGCCAGAAGATCCAATCGCTTTGGCAAAGGCGATCCAATGGATGGCGAGAATCCGACGCTGGGATGAAGCGGGACGCTGGCTAGATCGACTTGCGAGTAAAGAGATAACGCCGATCGTGGCATTAAATATTGTGGAGTCGATCGGATCGCAGGCACTCCTCGATCTCGAGAGCCAGGTTGAGGGACTTAACGAAACACATCGGGCCACGGTCTTTAAAATCCGCCAATTGGCTGCTGATGCTCTCCGTGACCCGAAGACCCTCGCGACGCGTGTCGATCAATTGCGCAGCCTGTCCAAAGGGGAACGTCTCGATGCCTTTGATGCATTGAAAGCTGCCGGAGCCAGCGGAATTACCGCAATGCTCAACGGAGTTATGACAGAGAACGCATCGGCACCAACCAACTCGATGATCGAAGCCTTCTCCCTGCTAGGGGATTCTGCAACTCGGGCGTGGCAAGTTGCGATGACCACGCCTCATGCGGACGCACGACAGCGTCTGGTCGCCTTAGTTGCGCGAGCTCCTAAAGCGCATATGGGGTGCGAGTTGATGGCCGAATTGCATGATCCAGAAGTCAGTGATGCGGTCCGAGAGGTTATCCAACGATCCTTGATCGATCGACAACGCCCTGTTCCAACGGCGGAACAGGTGCACCGGTACGCGCTTTCGCTCGTGGATCAATCGCTTCTGGAATACCAGAGAAGGATTGGACTCAATGAAGTCGATACGGAGATGACTTGGAATCTAGAGTCCGATGGAAGAACCCTAACGGAAATATCGGCGGTCCCAGCACAACTTTACTTGTCGCGCGCCTCCCAGACAGCTCAGGTCGCGTTGCGGTTGGTTTCCGAGAGCGATCTAGCCAGTGCGACTGCCGTAGCCGCGCACTGGGAGTATCTCTCGAACCGAGGTGTGGTCGATGCATCGGAGGATCATGTATTCCAGAGCGTGGTGCCCCAGTTACTTCGCGACAGCCATGAATTTTGTTGCTTGATTTGGGACGCCACGGTCAAGCATCGTCTGTTCGGCGCGCAACCACTCGCCATCGCGAATCTCACACGTTGGGAAGGGGCAGGCATCCCTGTTCCTGTCCGTGAACGCTTGGTTGCAGCCACGCGATCCGGTCACGCCATGGTTCGGTATCCTGCAACGATTTCTCTGATGAAGTCCCAGATGGAGGCCGCTCAAAGTCCAAGTGACAACGACGAAACCGTTGCTGCTGGCAGTCGCAGCCTCGGTTTCGATGGTAGTAGCCGCATCAGCGCCGTCGGGCGGGAAATGCAGCAGCTTTCCAATGAACCAACGGCCCTTATCATCGGAGGCAACGAAGAGCTTCGAGGGTATATGCATGGTCTATTGGACCAGTTCGGATACCGCTATTTCGAAGCCGGGTCGGTCGCCGACGTCTTTTACCATCTCCGCTCCGGTCTGCCTTTGGAGGCCATATTCGTGGTGGACCACCTTCGCGACCTGGACCTGGGGCAGGTTATCCAACGAATCCGCTACAACCCCTCCACCGCGAGAGTCCCGATCGCCGTTCTTGCTGATTCTTTAAGCAGAGGGGAACACGCCATTGCGGACGAAGATCCCCAAGTGATCATGGGAAGCGTTCCCCCCACAATCGATGGTTTGGGGGATATTGTCGGACGTATGCTGGCGGTTTCCGACCGGCCAGCCCTGACATTCGAATCGCGAATCCTCTTCAGAGAGTCGGCAAATAACTACTTCCGGAATGTTCAACCTGCAATCCTTCCGAGCTCGGCAGATGGTCGGGATGTCGTGATGGCAAGTACTCGCGAGGAGCAGCAGAACCTGCTCCGGATCGCTGCGGATTCGACCCAGTCGGTGTCCAAACGCGAGCAGGCTAGCCAAATTTTTGTGCAATCGGTTCGACGATTTGGCCTCTTGATCACTTCCGAGATGGCGCGAGACCAGTACGATGTGTACAACACGCGTGGGGAGTTGGAGCCGGTCATCCGCGACGTGTTCGTGCGAATTCTCGACGCGATCGAGGCCAACAATGGTCAGCGTTCGTGGTCCGAGGTGACGCCCTGATTCGGTAGTGGGAATATCTCAGATCGGCTCACCTGTCGCATTGACGCGTTGATGGCTGGTCCCGGATCCGACTTGGCAACAAACCGCAACATGGGTAACCGCAACCTGGGAGGAACGCTCCTTCCCGGTGTGATCGGCACTTCCCCCGCCATGCAAGATATCGCTCGCATCACGCGTCGGGTTGCGATGACGGACGCCTCGGTTCTCCTCCTTGGGGAGACAGGAACAGGCAAAGAGGTGATCGCCAATGCCATTCACCAATTGAGCAATCGCGTTGGCGGACCATTCGTCAAAGTCAACTGCGGCGCCCTGAGCGAGAGTTTGCTCGAAAGTGAGCTGTTTGGTCATGTCCGTGGTGCCTTTACCGGTGCGGTAGGCAATCGAGCTGGTCGTTTTGAGGCAGCGCACACAGGTACTATTTTTCTTGATGAGATCAACAGCACGTCCCTTCACCTCCAAGTCAAACTTCTTCGAGTCCTGCAGCAAAAGGAGTTTGAACGGGTTGGAGATACGGAGACGGTGACCGTTGACACACGGTTGATCGCTGCCAGCAATCGTGACTTGGCAGAGGAAATACGGGCTGAGCGTTTTCGAGAGGACTTGTACTGGCGACTGAACGTAGTACCCATTGAGTTGCCTCCGCTGAGAAAGAGGCGTGAAGACATCCCCGCTCTCGTTGCATACTTCTTGCAATTCTACAGCGAGCAGAATTCCCGGTTCGTTGTCCATATTCAGCGTGACGCCATGCAGGCGCTCCAAGACTACCATTGGCCCGGAAACGTAAGAGAGCTGCAGAATTACGTTGAGAGGGCGGTGGTCATGTCGGATTCAGATGAGTTAACACTGGATCTACTTCCCGGTGTGATAACTGGAACACAACCGATCCAGTCGTTTACGGCGATATCGGCGCTGCCTCCTGACTTCGAAACCCTGACAACCCAGCTGGTGGCGGAAGGATTGAAACTCGCTCCGGGCGATGCCAGCGATCTTCACGCGCGTGTGGTGGATCGTGTGGAAAAGGAGTTGATCGCTCAAGTCTTACAGGCTTGCAGTTTCGTTCAAACCAAGGCAGCGACTCGCTTGGGAATCAACCGAAATACTCTGCACAAAAAAATGAAAGACTACAATCTGGAAGGGAATGACTCCGGGGATGCCGCTCCAGGTTAGTGAAGGATGAAACCATGACCCATCGATTCAGCACCATTCAGGACGCCGTTAAAGCGATCGCCGAAGGACGCGTCGTCATCGTCGTGGACGACGAAGACCGTGAAAATGAAGGAGACTTCGTCTGTGCCGCAGAATTGATCACCCCGGAAATGGTGAACTTCATGCTTGCTGGGCATGGTCAGCTGTGTTGTTCGATCCTGCCATCAGTGGCCGAGCGTCTGGAACTGCGGCCTCTCGTGGATCTCAATACATCACCGCTGAGTACGGCGTTCATGACGCCCGTCGATTTCGCCGGATGCAAGACCGGAATCACTGCGGCAGAACGAGCCGAAACGATACGCCGATTAGCCCGAATGAACACGACGCCAAGCGATTTTGTTCGCCCAGGACACGTGTACCCGCTCTTGGCAAAAGAAGGGGGGGTTCTTCGACGAGCTGGGCACACGGAAGCGTCGGTGGACTTGGCTCGCATGGCTGGGTTGACTCCCTCGGGAGTCGTGTGCGAAATCCTCAACCGCGAAGGAGACCGCGCCAATCGGGACGAACTCGTGCAGTTGGCAACCGAGCACCATTTGGAAATTATCTCGGTCGAACAAATCATTGCCCACCGCCGCGTCAATGAAAAGCTCGTCTCTCGAACCGCTCAAGCCAAGCTACCAACCAAGTATGGGAACTTCGAGATCGTGGTCTATGGAGTCCAATATGAATCCCAGGAGCCGATCGCGTTAGTTTACGGCAACCTTGATCAGCCGAACGCCGTTCCTCCATTGGTGCGGATGCACAGCAGCTGTTTCACCGGTGACCTGCTTTCTTCTTTGCGCTGCGATTGCGGTGATCAACTTCATCTCGCATTGGAAGCCATCGCCCGCGAGGGGCGCGGCGTGCTCGTCTACCTGCCTCAGGAAGGACGTGGAATCGGACTTGCCCAAAAAATTCGGGCCTATGCCCTCCAAGATGAAGGACTGGACACCGTCGAAGCCAACCACCGACTGGGGTTCAAAGCAGATATGCGCGACTACGGCGTCGGCATCCAAATCCTTAAGGATCTAGGCATGCGCGAAATCCGTTTGCTCACTAACAACCCGAAAAAAACCGAGGCGTTCAATCTCCGTGGATTCGATCTGAACGTCGTCGACCAAGTTCCTATCATACCGCCGATCCATGAGCACAATGCAAACTACCTCGCAACCAAACGGGACAAAATGGGGCATCTGCTCCCGTAATCGGCTTCTCTGTGAATTTCTTGGGAGGTATTTTTGCCAAGCCCCATAGCAATGCCGTATATTGGGACGATTCAACTTCGTACCCTTAACGAAGCAGGAGAATCCCAAAATGAGTCGTGTTGCCGTTTGGATCGATCAGAGTCAGGCGATCATCATTCGATTGGATGAATGCGGCGAGAGCATTGAAGAAATCGCGGCGGGTCACAGTCCAGCAACTCACCTTTATGACGCGGTGCATGGGCAAGTTCCTTTCCCTCTTCATTCCGACACCACATCGGAACGCGAGAAGGGATCCAACCATCATTGGGATGGCTTCCTCGAAGACGTAATCGAGCGCATTGGGCAGGCGGATGCGATCTGGATTATCGGACCTGGGGAACCCAAACTCGAACTGGAAAAACGACTTGCAAACCACCCTCACTTGCACGCCCTGCTACAAGGAGTGGACCCCTTAGAGTCGATGACATTGGTGGAATTGATGAAGCATGTTCGCAATCGCTTTCATGTTGCGACGTAGGAGTTGCTAGAATCTCAAGCGATCCGAACCCAACACACCTGGAAAACCCGTTCGAACCACCTCCCGTCTTTGATCAACCACGGGCAGACGGGCTCGGACCTGCGTATTGGTTACCGTTGCTGGGCATCGCCGGCTTATCTCTCGCCCTCGCCTTTACTTCCGGCGTACTGTTTGGCTTTTTTGGTCTCTCCACCTGTGCTTTCGCTGGCTATCACGGATTCTTGTTCCAGAATCGCGTCGTCAAGAGAGCTCTGGCAGGCAATGCGGTGAATCGGCTATCCGATTTCGCGCTGTTGGTTTGCTCTGTAATGCTTGGGGCTGCAGCGAGTGTGGCTGGACTCGTCGCCTTCGCGGGAACCTGCATCCCAGCCACCTTGATTGCGTATCAAGCGGCAGGAATACAAGATTGGCATCCTGGTATCTTTGTCATTTGGGTTGCGTGCGCAGGTATCGCGATATTTGGGGTGTGTTGGCTGGTTCGATGGTTCCTTCCACGGAAACCCAACAACACGTAATGGACGGCCTATGAGGATTACGGTGTGAGTTCTGCAGCATCAACCAAACGACCTGTAAACTATCGCTACCTTGGAGCAACGCAGAGCCTGTGCCCGCAATGTCTGGCCTTGGTTCCAGCAAAGATCATCGAACGTGACGGTCGAGTGTATTTTCGGAAGCGTTGTCCCACGCATGGAGTGCGAGAAGACTTCATCTACAGCGATGTTCGGTGGTATGACCGGTACGATTATGCTCTGCCGGCAAAAGTCCCCGCCAAGACGCGTTCTCCCGTTGTAAAAGGATGTCCATTCGACTGCGGTTTGTGCGAAGACCACGAGCAACACACCTGCGTTGGTGTCCTCGAGATTACCGACAACTGCAATCTCGAGTGTCCTCTGTGCTACGCACATAGCAAGCCTGGCTTGAAGCATCGATCCATCGAGCAAATCAAGCATGCCATCGATGCGTTGGTCGCTTCCGAAGGGCGTGTGGAAGTCTTGCAGCTGTCGGGAGGCGAACCCACGACACACCCGGAATTGCTCCCCATACTTGAATACGCACTTTCGCAGCCCATCGATTACGTGATGATCAATACCAATGGTATTCGACTGGCTCGTGATTCAAAACTGATGCAGCGACTCAGTACCTTTCGCGATCGAGTCGAAATCTATCTGCAATTGGACGGCCTCGATGATCGAGTCCATGTGGCATTGCGAGGTGAGGCGCTTCAAGAAACGAAAATGGCAGCGATTCAAGCCATTGGCGATTCCGGCATGCACGCGACCATCGTGGCTGCGATGCAGGGAGGCATCAATTTCGACCAGCTAGGGCCTCTTGTTGAGTTAGCTGCAAGCCACCCTTTTATTACTGGCCTAAGCTTGCAGCCTGCGACCTATTCAGGACGGCATTTTCTTCCTGAAGAACTAGAATCGAGAATCACGGCCCCGGACTGCATTCGAGGTTTGTGCGAACAATCCGGTGGTGCCTTTCAAGATGAGGATTTTTTCCCTCTTCCGTGTGCACACCCCAATTGCCATGT
>JALOQW010000523.1 GCA_025459275.1 Pirellula sp. | reverse complement strand
CCTCGGTTTCAACCATGCCGCTAGAACTGCTGAATCGATTGACCCAAGAGGAAATCTTGGACCTTGTCGGATACGTTCTTGCCGGAGGAGACAAGGAGAGCTCCGTTTTTACAGGTCACGACCATCATCACGACCATCACTAATGACAGCTCCAACGGTACACGAGCCGTCCGGGGAATCCGGAAACTTACGATTCCGTATCGCTCCCTTTCGCTCGTCCGGTTGCGATACTCCTCCGAATGCAACTCCGCTCAGGAACGGCGCCATTACCAGCTCGCGGCGGCGAGGACACAGGGAAACAGTTGCAAGCGTTAAAGGGCCTCATGCCCGCTGGGCAAACACAAAATGGGCCGAAACCTTGATGGCGGCACCGGGTTTGCATGGATAGTTCGAAAGGTTTCTTCCTAAGAAACCAGCCCCAAAGTCTCAAAATCAATATTTTGCGACCCGGTTCGAATGAAAAGTCGGCCCTGGGAGGGGGTTCGACTGGCGATCCGTTGACCTCTAACTACAGTCAGAAACTAGCCCTCTACCGATTAACCGCCCATTCCTCGGGTTCGCTTCCTCGAAATCTATGCACCACTTTTCCACCGCACGAACTCGTTATTCACCGGCAACCCTCTTCAGTCATGCGGGATTCGTCCTGGCACTTGCGTTCGCAAGCTTGGTCTCCCAGCCTGCTTTCGCGGACGGGAATCCAGACATTGTGGGAGTGCTTGCGATTCTCACCGAAGATCAGACGGCGGCCGAACTGTCGCTGTCCGATGAGCAACTGGAAAAACTGCGAGGCATGGTCAAGCAGCATGAGAACAAGGCCCTGGAGGTGGCGAGCCAACTTCGAAGCTTGGAACCCGGCGAACGCCGCGTCCGAGCGAGGGAGATTTTGCGAACTCTCGAAAAGGATGCCTTCGCACTACTAAACGAGACTCAACGCATCCGCGCAGAGCAGTTGCGACTTCAGCAGATCGGCTTGTCCGCAATTCTCGAACCCGAGATCGCTGCCGCATTGGCAGTTACCGAGGAGCAATCGGCCAAAGTGCAAACGCTGGTCGAAGGGCGCCGAGGATTGCTTCGGGAACTCGGACCGGAAAAGGGAGAGGCCGAGTGGCGTCGACGCTTGGAAGAAATCTTTGATGACGGTCAAAAGACCAAATGGAAAGAGATGACCGGTTCGGCCCGAACGATCCAGCCAGCCGGCGATGAAGAAAACGCCGCTACGTCGATTGCGTCCACCAATAACAGTGAGGCAGCTAGTCCGTCCGATCGACCTGACCAACCGATGGACGCGGAAATGATTGCCAAGATGCTCGCGCCCCCTGAAGGAGGTTTGCCCCTCAACTTCAACAGTACCCCTTGGAGCGATGTCTTAAAATGGTTGGCAAAGGAGGCGGATTTGAGTCTCCAAACAGACTTCTATCCACCAGGCACGCTGACCTATCGCGATCCCTATCGCACGTACACGGTCTCCCAAGCCATGGACATCATGAACAGCATCCTTCTTGGCAAAGGCTACAGTCTCATCCGTTACCAGCGAGCTCTCATCTGTCTTGATCTGGGCGCAGGCGAAAACGCGGAAGTCACACGAGGGCTGATCCGGGAAATGGTGGAATTGGTTCCACCATCGCAACTGGATCAGCGCGGTGAGTATGAGTTGTGCAAGACCGTCTTTGCGTTGCAACGACTGAGCGTCGAAGACGCAGAGAAAGAGGTCAAGCAACTTCTCGGTCCGCACGGATCGATCGTTCCCTTGACCAGTTCCAATCAACTGTTGGTTACGGAGACTGCTGGGAAGCTACGACTCATTCGCGAAACGATTCAACTGTCGGAAATGCCCGATGCAGGACGCATGTCCAAGATCCTGGTTCTGACGTTGAAGCATATGAGCGCCGAGGAATTGCTCAGCATCGCTCGGCCACTCTTGGGTTTGAAAGACACGAGCAATGTTTCGGACGACTTGAACATTTCCACCGATGCCTTCGGAGCCAAGTTGTTTGCTACCGGATCGCCAGACAAGCTTCAGAAGTTACGAGATATTGTGCTACAAGTCGACATCGAACCCGAGGACAGTGCTACAACCTCGACATCTGCTGAACAAGCGGTCGTTCGAAGCCACATCGTTCGCGGGTCCGATCCGCAAACCACGATGGATGTATTGCAGACTCAGTTCGCAGGCCAAGCCAACATCAACATGGCATTGGATCCCAAGTCGAACAATATCATCGCCCGCGCAACACCTTCTGATCATCAAATCATCGAAGACATCCTATTGACGTTGGCAGGTGAATCCTCCGACTTCCAAGTCATTGAGCTCGACAACATCGATACTCAAGCGGCCATTTTGACATTGGAAAAGTTCTTCGGAAAACAGAGCGCCACGAAAGATGCCAAGGATACTGCGGGTGCCAAGGGACCGATCTTCTACGGAGATACGTTGACTCGCCGCATCATGGTCAAAGGAACCAAACAAGAAGTTGAGCAAGTCCGCGAGTTGCTCAACAAAGTCCAAGCCTCCGGGCCAACTCTCGAAGGCCTCCGCAATAACGCACGATTCCTGCCTTATTCAGGCAAGTCGGCCGACAAGATCTTGGATCAAATCGATTTGCTGTGGGAAGCGACCAAACAT
>JALOQW010000183.1 GCA_025459275.1 Pirellula sp. | reverse complement strand
GGGAGTGCGGGCGATCGCCTCGGCGCTGCTGTGGACGTGTTTGGAACACTTGCGATTGCAGGCGCTCCTGGAAACAACAATGCCGAGACTTATCGATTCGATGGGGTGAATTGGACAACTACCAGCCGACAGGCGCGAGCCGGGCTGTCGGGGTTTGGAACTTCGGTGGCCATCGATCAAAACACCATGGTTGTGGGAGCTCCATTGGTTGCAACCACGTCTGGTGCCGCATTCGTATATACGACGAGCGATGGGATCAACTGGTCACACCAACAGTCGCTTCTGGAGACGGGAGGCCAGACCAGCAAGGGATTCGGCTCCTCGGTTGATGTCCGTGGAGACCAAATTCTTGTCGGTTCTCCCAATAGCACGGTGAATGACCTAGCCAATGCGGGGTCTGCACACCTCTTCACAAGGTCGTCGAACACATGGTCGACAACTCAGGTCTTCTCGCTAGATCAACAAGGGGTAGCGGGTGATGGATTTGGTACTTCGGTTGCCATCGATGGCGATCGGATCGTTATCGGGGCTCCTTATCGGGAGCAATTGCGCAACGGTGTCACGTTCACCGATGAAGGCGAAGCGTTTGCCTTCGGATTACGTCGCGGCATTTGGGAATTGGAATCGACTGATGGGTTGGGAGCATCGGATGGATTCGCCGGGGACAACGTCGGTTATGCGGTCTCATTGAGTGGGCAAAGGACACTTATTGGTGCGCCGCAGTTGCTGGGTCGCTCAAATTATGTGAGTACTGCGATCAATACCGACGGCGCGGGGTACTTCTTCCGACGCAATGTTTCGCCACCCACCACGGTAACGGGAACCACTCGCCAGGAATTGCTGATTGCCGGTGCTCAGTCCAACAAGATTTCGGGCAGTATCGGAACGGTGACAACTGCCGATCTCCATTTCTTCGACATTCCCGATGTCACCTTGCGCACCGGTAGTGGAGATGACACGATCACGATGTCGCAGGCCGGGTTAACAGCTTACGGGCTACAAAACTTTAGCCTCGAAACTGGAGATGGAGACGATGAGTTCACAACGAATTCCACCAATCTGAAACCTTCGGCAGTCGGAAGTATTGTTCCACTCGGAGATTTTGGAACAGCACCTCCTGGATCTCAGGTTCCACCAGGCGCGAGCTATGCAGTCCTCACGGGAGCATTTACGTACGATGGTGGTAGCGGTACGAACCGAATTGTGGCCCAGGCAGATTCCGACTGGACATTGAACGAGGTCTCACTGTCGGCACCTGGGGATGATCAACAAGTCAGACTGATCAACGTACAGAATGCCGATCTCCGCGGCGGTGACAGCACGAATCATCTCATGGTCTTGGCATGGAGCGGCAGCGTGCTGCTCGATGGCAAGAACGGTGACGATCTTTACACGATTGCCGCGGGAGCCCTTGCGAACGTGCGGTTGACCGAAAGTGGCGTCAGCGGACTCGACCAATTGAACGTCCTCGGAACAGACGGTGCGGATACGATGGCGATCACGATCGATCGCATCCTGGTCAACACCGCAGAAATCGTTTACACCGGCATCGAAGTTCTTCGGCTCGCAGGTCAGGGTGGTGACGATGCACTCGATATCAATGATTCTTCTGCCTTGAAAATCATTCTGGATGGAGAACAAGGAAACGATACGTACCAGTTCTTCGATAGCACGACCGCCGTACTCGTTTTCATTAGCGATAGCGGGTTGCCGCCGACGATATCGGGGGAATACGATCGTTTGAACATACCTGCTACAGCGACCATCAATGGCTTTGTCGTTACGGCGGGAGCCTCAACGATCACCTACGACGACTCGATCGAAGAGGTAGGGCGAGGTCAGGCGTCCCCGATTCTCGATTTGTCCGGAACCGATGGAGACGATGTCTTCACCGTGGATGGAAGGAACTTGTTGATCAATGGCCAGAGATTCGACTTGTTTACCGTCATTGACTTGACCCTTCGCGGACTACGTGGGTCGGATACGTTCCATGTGTACAGCGTGTTGCCTACTCTGGTCTCATTCCGCATCATTGGGGATCAAGACGCTGACCTTCTCAGGGCTTACGGCGTTAACAAGACGTGGCGTATCACTGATGAAAACCGAGGGACCGTAACGAATTCGAACTACTCTTTTGATTTTGAGGGGGTGGAGAACCTTGGTGGTGATGGGGATGTTGACCATTTCGTCTTCGCGAACAATTCCGCTCGGATTCAAGGATCACTGGATGGCCAGGGCGGGCAAGATGTCCTCGATTACAGTGCTCGTAGTCTGCCGGTCAGTGTCAATGTTGGCGACAATATTGCTACGGGAGTAACGGGTTCGACTTCGTTGTCCAACCGTACACTCCGCGTTATCGGAGGTTCGTCGGACGATACACTGCAGGGCTACCTGAACGACTCCCGATGGAATATTGATCAGCAAACGGGGGGAACGTTAACCGGGAATGGTACGGTCCTATTCGAGAGCTTTGAGAGCCTGGTCGGCAGCTCAGGATCTGATGAGTTCTTGCTCAGTTCGTCCAATTTGTCGACCAAGAGTATCGACGGTGGGGATACAAACACTTCGCCTCCGAGCCTGAATCAATTGCAGTTTACGCTGACCACGGGAGACGATGATGCCGCTCTCAGAACAGGAGTTTTCAGTCATAACGGCAGTTTCTTGAGCTACTCGAGAATCGATGACTTCAAGATCCTCGGCAGCGCAGGAAGCGATTCCATTCGCATCGAAGCCGATGGTAACACGCTGCCTCCGAAGATCGACGTGCGTGGACAAGTCGGTTCGGATGCCATCACCGTCGCATTGAAGTCCGGTTTGGCAACTTCCATCACCGTTTTCGGTGATCCCGTTCAAGCGGACGATCACGTAACTGTCGAAGGAACTGCCGCCAATGACACCATCAATATCGCCAATGAATCGGTCCTGTTCGATCAGATGTCGGTTCAACTGCCGAATGTTCGAAGCTTGAACGTTTCCGGTGGCAGTGGCAATGATGATCTTCGCATCGACGGCAGCGATTTGTCTGAGGTGACTGAGGTCTTCGGAAACCAAGGAGTCGATACTGTTACCGTCAATGAGCCCAACATCATGGGTGTGCTCAACATCTCTGGCGGCGGAGACGCGGGTGATACAGCCATTTGGAATCTGTCCGATGCCGCGGACATAGCAACTTTGACATCCACATCGTTTGGACTCCAAGGTTTCCAAAGTACTTCGTATAGCGGATTTTCCTCAATCTCGCTGAACTTCTTTGGCGGTGATGATCAATTGATCATCGAGTCAACCCATACCGGAGAAACACGGGCAGCGATGGCGGCTGGATCGGACACGACGCGCATTCGATCGACGGCGGGTTTTGTTCAGGTTCTATCTGGCATCGATGATGACCATTTCATTGTCGAAAGCATGAACCAGAATGTGGAACTCAACGGTGAATCCGGCAACGATCATTTCTTGATTTCTTCAAACGGAACGGTCACGGGAGGACGACTCAGCGGCATCCAGGCTTCGCTCCTCATTCTGGGTGAATCGGATGACGACACGGTGGTTGCCTCTGCCGAGGGAGAGACTCTCGATTTGGTAGGCACGATTAGCGCAGGCAAGCTGTCAGGCTTTGGCATGGGCGCGCAAGCAGAGGTCTTGCTTCAAGGAGCCGAATCTCTATCGATGACGCTTGGGGCTGGCAACGATACGGTATCGCTGACGCAGATTCAAAGTGGCATGAGTATCGATGTATCGGGCAATACCGGTAACGATCAGTTCGATATCCGAGGGATGCAAAGTCCAGTGACGATCCTCGGGCAGGGTGGATCAGACAAGGTACTGGCCTGGCTGCGGACTAGCTCCAGGCCGGATGGAAACAACCTGATTCGGGGACTGCTAACCGTGCAAGGTGGGGCGGATGGAGTCGATGAACTCTTGGTGAGAACGCTTTCGCCAGATGGTGACGTAGGTGAACTGACCGATCAGCAAATCACGGGATTGGGAACCACCGACGGAATTCGGTACAACGAGCTGGAGCAAATCGGAGTCGAGCTGGGGACGGGTAACGACCAGTTCACCGTGCGGTCGACCCACTCGGGACTCACGACGGTCAATCTCGGGAAGGGCAACAACAGTGCGTCTGTCCTCGCGACCAGCGGTGACACCTCCGTTGTCGCCGACTCAGGTGACGATACCTTCCGCATTGGAAGCGAATCGGACAGCCAGCCGGGAGAATTGAACGCGATATCGGGTGGATTGCTGACCGTGACGGCAGGTCTCGGGCAAAACGTACTTTCGATCGACGATCGCCGAAACTCGCAAGCCAGCATCGGATCCTTGAGCGCTACAAGAGTGCAAGGATTCGGAATGCAAGAAGGGATTCAATACGAAGGATTCAGCGACGTACGACTGGAAACGGGTTCAGGGGATGATTCGATCCAGGTGCTCGGTACCCACCTGGGCAACACCGAACTTGCAACCGACGGCGGAGACGATCGCGTCGACATCCGAGCGATCACTGGTTCCCTAAATGTTCAGATGGGTTCGGGCAACGACACGGTGCACGTTGGAAGTCTTTCCCCAGCCTCTGGCGGCATCATTGGCAATATCCAAGGTGCGTTGTCCGTTGTCGGCGATGTTGGCAGCGATGTTCTCGCGATCGATGACAGTGGCGAGACTCAATCCCAACAAGGAACCTTGTCCAGCAATCGCATCGAAGGCCTTGGTCTACCGCAACCCATGAGCTATGAGGGCATGGAATCGCTGCGGCTGGAGCTCGGTTCTGGAAGTGATGGATTGGAAGTGAACTCAACCCATTCCGGAGCCACGGAGATCGCGACCGGTTCTGGAGCTGATCAAGTGCTGATTCGATCGACAGCAGGTACGGTCATGGTCAATACCGGAACGGAGAATGATCAGATCAATGTTCGATCGATGGGTGGCGATGTGACCGTCGATGCCGGCGATGGGACCGATACCATTCGTGTCGGATCGCTTGCTTCCAATGTCGGCGGGACCGTCGAAGGGATCGCTGGCAAGCTGATCGTAGCCGGGGGGCCCGGCAGCGACATGCTCCTGGTCGATGACAGTGGTGATACCCAGTCGCAAAGCCTGACGCTTACGAGTCAGACGCTGACGGGCTTGGGCATGTCAAACCCATTGGAATATGGCGGTATCGAAACCCTCGAAGTCTTGTTGGGCCATGGTGAGGATACGGTCACCATCGAGTCCACCCACACCGGGCAGACACTTGTCAGCCTAGGGGCTGGAAACAACACTTCGAAAGTCTTGTCGACGAGCGGTGGGACAACCCTCATCGGAGGATCTGGAGACGATACGGTCCGGGTCGGCAGCGAGTCGGGTAGTCAGCCTGGTCGATTGAATGGCATTGCAGGTGGGCTGCTGAGTGTGATTGGCGGGGCTGGTCAAAACACACTCTTCGTGGATGATCGAGCGAACAATCAGGCCAGCTCAGGAACACTGAACACCACGACCGTTCAAGGTTTCGGCATGCCGATGGGTGTCCGTTATGAAGACATTTCCAAGCTCGAACTCGACCTCGGATCTGGCGACGATACGCTCCAGGTGCTCGGAACTCAAGTTGGCTTGACGCAGATCAAGACGAACGACGGTACTGACCGGGTACAGGTGCAAGCCATTTCAGGCTCTGTAAATGTACATCTTGGTATCGGCGATGATAACGTTCATGTTGGCAGCAACGCTCCAACCACCGGTGGAGTTCTCCGGAACATCCAAGGTGCATTGACGATCGAAGGGAACGGAGGGGCCGACACGTTATTCGTCGATGACGGTAGCGAAGCTCAATCCCAACAAGGAACCTTGTCCAGCAATCGCATCGAAGGCCTTGGGCTACCGCAAGCCATGATCTATGAAGGCATGGAATCGCTGCGGCTGGAGCTCGGTTCTGGAAGTGATGGATTGGAAGTGAGCTCCACCCATTCCGGTGTCACGGAGATCGCAACCGGTTCTGGAGCTGATCAAGTGCTGATTCGATCGACTGCCGGTACGGTCGCCGTCAATACCGGAACGGAGAATGATCAGATCAATATTCGAACGATAGGTGGCGATGTGACCATCGATGCCGGCGATGGGACCGATACCATTCACGTCGGATCGCTCGCCGCCAACGTTGGTGGCACCGTCGAAGAAATCGCGGGCAAGTTGAACGTAGAAGGGGGCATCGGTAGCGACATATTGCTGGTCGATGACAGTGGCGATGCGCAATCACAAAATCTCACGGTCACCAGTCAGATGCTGATGGGATTGGGCATGCCAAATGCTTTGGAATTCAGTGGCATGGAAACCGTCGAAGTCTTATTGGGCCAGGGTGAAGATGCGATCACGGTCGATGGCACGCATGCAGGGATGACGCGGCTGGTGAATTCTGGGGGGGCGGACACATTGAAGCTAAACTCGCACGACGGAGAAGTCAGCTTCATCGGCAGCGGTGCCAACGATACGTTGTTGCTGGATTCGAGCTATATGACCTTGGCAACCAATGATCCCAAGATCACGTTTACGACTCTTGAGAATGGCAGGCAGCGTGCTGGTTTCTGGCAATTCAATTCGACGCAAGGACTGGTTCGATTCGAGTCGGTGGAACGCTTCAATTATTTGAAGAAATTGGTGTTGCCAGTTGGTCAACCTGGTACTGCCAGCGTGGGGATGCAAGTCAACGCCCCCGCCATTGACGATCTGTACACGGAGTTGGTGACGAATTTCACACGTAGTGTCATCCAGCCTATCCAATTCGATAGTCGCGCTTTCAATAGCCCGATCTATTTCGGTGGGACATGGGATACCGATCGAGATGGCTTCTTGTCACCGCTCGATGCCTTGATCGTGATCAACCATATCAATCGAAGTATCAGCTCAGGTGGTGTTCCGTACGATCCGCTGTTTGACGTGGATCGAGACAATACGATTTCGCCGCTGGATATCTTGGCGGTCATCAACTTGCTGAATCAACCGGCAACGACGTTGACCTTTGCCGGATCCCTTCAATTCTCAAGGGCCGATCTCAACAACGACGGCTTGGAAGAAATTCAGATTACTGGAACGGTGCAAGGTCGACCGGCGCTTGCGATTTTGAACGGTGTAACTGGGGCGTTGTATAGTCCTCCTCAGTATTTGTCTTCGTCTGCCAATCCTTTTGGAACATACATCGCGTTTGGGGACATCGACGGGGACGGAATCAACGAGATGATCGTCTCCTCGGATCGCGGTTCTCCGACGTACGGCATTTGGAAACTGAGCCCGTCGGGATACGCTCTGTTTTCGGAGCGGACCATGGAGGTCTATCCGGGTTACATCGGAGGAGTACGAGTTGCTGCTGGAGATGTTAACGGCGATGGACGCGCAGAGATTATCGTCGGAACCGGCTCGGGAGCTGACGCCATGCTTAAGGCGTACGATCAGGATGGGCGGTTGGTAACGACATACGTCATACCAAGCTCCTTCGGCCGTGGTGGCATACTGCCGCGAGTTGGTGACTACAACGGTGATGGACTGATGGATGTGTTTGTCGCGTCGGGCCGCCGTGGAGATTCGCAAGTCGCAGTCTTCACGGGGAATTCGATGCTTGGAGCAGCCACGCAAGCCTCGCATGAGATTACCGGCACCTTTAGCGACTCCAGTTCGATTGCCCCCATCGATTTAGCCCTAGCAGACAGCGACGGCGATGACATGGACGAGTTGTACGTCTGGCAAGGAATCGACGGTCGCAACCCTGAAGTTCGCAAATGGAAGTACGACAAGGCTGTCGACGAATTCTTCCGCGAGTTTTAATTCGGGTCGTTCATTCGGCGAGCTGTGGGTGTTAACCCACGGTTACCGACGGCGAGCGGTGGGTGTTAACCCACTGTTTCTCATACCGGAGCCAGCGAAGTCGCGGACGCGCATCGCTCTTCCCTAGAGCCTGAGGTCGAACGATGCCGGAGAGTCACCATTCAAGATCAAGCGTGTACTGACGGAGCAGGAGACACAGGGGATTTACATCCCCCGCTCGCCGGGTAACCATCCACGGCCTCGGCGGCCATGACGACGACTGGCGAGCGGTGGGTGTAAACCCACTGTTTCCCCCCGCGAGGCCAGCCAAGTCACGGATGCGCAACTCTCGTCCCTAGAGCCAGAGGTCGAACGGAGCC
>JALOQW010000522.1 GCA_025459275.1 Pirellula sp. | reverse complement strand
GAGCTCAACACCCAGTATTGGATGCCCCGTTTCCGGGAGCTAGTCCCCCAGGCCAAAGTGATCCATCTGGCGAATTGTCCTCGCCATGAGCGCGTGCAACTGGCCCGAGAGTTTCGTCGTTTGTACACCCACACTATGGAGGGAGCCACGCATGATTCATGCAGCCTGTTACCAAGTCTACGGTCGTGATTTCTACATCGAACCCGCCAGCGCGCAGTTCGCCAACGCGGTCTTCCATGATGAATACCAGATCAACGACCTGCGATCGCACAACGTCCGAACGATCCTCGATATCGGAGCGCACGTCGGTAGCTTTTCGGTAATGTGCCACGAGTTCTGGCCCAAGGCTCGCATCGTTTCGGTGGAACCGCATCCAGAGAGTTTTGAGCTTCTGTGTCGCAACACGGCCCACATCCCAGATTCTCAAATCCTTCGGATCCACGCTGCGATCTCCAACAAACCTGGAAAATGCTTGCTTGCATCTCCGGTATCGCACAGTCGTGTTGCGGAGTATGTGCCCGAGATCTGGGAATCGATCGAGCCAAGATACAAGGACTTTGGGATCGAAGTGCCCGCGATCACCGTTGAAGAGCTGTGGTCCCGGGTGACCGAAGTCGGTATTGAGGAAATCGATCTCTTGAAGCTCGACTGTGAAGGGGCGGAGTATGTGGTGATCCCGGAACTGTCAGCCCTTGGGATCATGGATCGCATCGGTTGGATCCGTGGCGAGTGGCACAGCCGCAAACAGAATTTGCTTCTGGCCAATGTGCTCCAGCAAACGCATGCATTCCACATCGATCCGAATCCATCCCATGAGGTGGGGATGTTTGTGGCGCATCGTTTGTAGGTGGACCAAAGGTGTCCTCTCAATCCTGAGACTCAGGCTAGAAGGAGGATACGCACATGAAACGGAAACCCAGAGTGATCGATTTCGAGAGTGAGACCACGGATGAACTTCAATCGATCAAAGCACGCATTGGACAAGAAGTGCCTTTGAGCCGTCGCTATACGCAGGGCCCGAAAGCGATGCTGATGAGCGTGGAAGGTGAAACCGCCACGATCCGATTCCCCAACGGTGCGGTGCTTACATCGGTGCCTATCCGCGATCTTGTTGACGACAGCGGGTATTGGCGAAGGGAATGAATAAGCGATCAGGTGTTTTCCGATGTGCTCCATCACAACTGTCGCTTACTCCCCGCGTCTCTCCTGAACTGTTTGGGCCAGAATGAACATTGCTATCGCTTCACCGGTCGCATCAAATCCTGGGGATACAAATCCTCCACGTGCCGACACATCCATGTAGTGGGAAACACCGCCGGAAGGCCATTGAGCCTCCATGACTTGATTCTGCAACAAACTCGTTGGTGAAGGAACCGTTGCGGCGAGTTTTTTTCACTGACGGCCATTTCTGGACTGGATTCAACTAATAGCGAAAGGCCGAAGCGACGATGCTTCGGCCTGTTTCGTCGACGACTCTTCGCGCAGCAACTTAGTTATTTGCGGGTGATTGATCGGCATCAACGATCGTCAAATCCCCACGAAGCACTCGAATGCGGCTGCCATCCTTCCACCAACATAACGGTTTGGCTTCACCAGGCAGAACCCCAGTACCTACCCAACCTCCATTGCGTGCGATATCACGGGCCCATTCGTCAAGTTTCATACACAAGAAGTCAATTCTTTTTTGTACCAGCGACGGGTTACTTGCCTCGGATTCACTGATTCCAATGACGGTCCACAGGCCCTGAAGTTTTGCAGATTGGATATGAAAGTTGTCTGCTTGATTCTTGCTGAGGTCGTACGCCAATCGGCCAAGCCTTAACCCTGGCTTGGTCGCTCTATCGAGGAACGCAGCTTCGTATGGCTCTTGAGAGAAAGCCTGACGAACTGCGAACGCAGCAATCAGTTCTTCTTCCTTTGGACTGGCAAGCAAGGTACTGCGTACAACTTCTTTGTCGACTGGCATCGCGAATAAGCCATCAGCCAAAGGCACATTCCACTCGAAGTCACGGTAAATAAGGGGCCTTGTTCCCATTCCTGGCGGCGGAGTCATTTCAATCCGCTTAGGAAGTTGTGTTTCAACGTCGACCCAGATTTTCCCTCTACCATCGAGAATATCGTAGAGCTGCGTGCCAGCAATCGTATTCTTATCTTTGCTCAGAACAGCGTTTACATCTGGCTTCTGTATGAGCTGCAGAATATCAAAATCCGAGCGCGCTTTTGGTATCTCGTTTACCGAGACTTGGTTTGAATTCGAGTCGAATGAGATTAGCTCACCTGCTGCACCGTTCGTGATATTGACAGGTTGTCCTGGAGCCTGGAAGTCGAGTCGAAAGCGGTCGGGGGCTTTTATACTGGCAACTGCAGTCAGGTTACTCGGACCAATGTTCTCGATCGTAAACTTGGCCGTGGCTAGCTTCCGAATGTTTCTTACCACTTGGGCAAACGCATTGGACGAAGATGGCAACAACATCGTTACGCCCACGATCAATAAGACACCTGCCGCCAGCGACACAACTTGCGTCCATGGGCCAGTCCAGGACATCTTGCGAGTCGACGATCGAATTTTCGGAGTTGGACTATCGTCTAATGCCAGAGCGTTCGCCTGTACGCGTGCGATTGCGTCGGCTGGAAGTGGTTCGCTGAG
>JALOQW010000182.1 GCA_025459275.1 Pirellula sp. | reverse complement strand
TCGCCACGAACTCGACGGCCCGAGTCGGTGGAACGCTGACCGCCGACGGTGACATCAACATTCAAGCCAAACACAATAGTATTTCCGATGTCTTTGGGTTGGCTGCAGCCGGAGGCTTCGTAGGGGTCGGTGCTGCCGTGGTAGCAACCACCGACACTACCAGTGTCCAGGCCTATCTCGACAATGGAGCAACGGTCCTGGCTGCTGACAACATCAACATTCGAGCCAACGATACTCGGTTTCATGACAGCCAAACTGGACAAGTGTCCGTCGGTGCGGCGGCTGTTGGAGCTTCCTTCGCAGTCATCAATGTTGGTAACGACAATGCAGACAACAAAGAGACCGCTGCCTTCATCGGTGATAATGTCACGATCGGCGATAACGATCCTAGCAATGGTTCGGTAGGCAACATTCTCATTGAAGCCACGCCAGATATCGAAGTCCAGTCCGATGTCTTTGGACTATCTGGAGGCATCATCGGAGTAAGCGTTAACTTCTCGGAATCCAACATTGAGACCGAGACGCACGCCCTGGTCGGTGATTCCAACATCACGATCGTGGGAGATCTCACGGTCCGCGCCACCGGCAAACTGGACGCAAGTGTGACCGGAACTGGCGTGGCAGTGGGAGCAGGAGCCGTCGGTGCAACAGTCGCCGATCTCGATGTAGGGCTCGGAGATAGCATCTACGAAGTCCGCGCCGGATTCTTGACGGGAGCATCTGTATCCGCTCGCAACATCAACATCGAAGCCCGAAGCGATGACCGGCTTGACGTTCAATCGACCGCAGGGGCTGGCGGAGCCATCAGCGGTGCCGGGACTCGCTCTGAGTTGATCTCCGATCAATCGGCTCAAGTCATCATCGCGTCGAATGTGACTCTCCTGGCCGACGGAGTGTTCGTCGATTCGGTCAGCGAACAAAACGTCGACTCCAGTGCGATCGCTGCAGCGATTGGTGCGCTCGGCGCTGCCGCTGGAGCCGAAATCGATAATGAGTTCACCGGGACCGCCAACATCACCATCAATTCAGGTGCATTGATCGAGGCCAATGCCATCTCTCTCAACGCTCGCAACTCACTCGACAAGAACCGTTACGGTGCAGGAGCGGGCGAAGATGATTACAACATGGTCACGGTTTCTGGCACAGCGGGAATCGGCGGTGCAGGCCAAGTCAGCGACACGGCAATCGGGACCAGCAATCGCCTGTATGGATCCGAGATCTCGATCAACGGCGCGACCCTGCGAACGCTCGGATATGAGGCCGGCCAAGACTCGGGTTTCAACAATAATTCCACAACGAATTCTCTTGGCTCCGATGGGTTATTGGAGATCTGGACATTGACCGACATCAATGCCGTCGATCGCTCGCGAGCCAATGAAGTGGCAGGACTCGGGTCGGTGACCGTCGCCGAGAACAAAGTCATCGCCAATACCCTTTCCAAAGTCGCGATCAACAACTCAACCGTAGAGAATCGAGCCGGACGCGTGATCGTCGCCTCTCGAGGCAACGTCGATAGTTCGAGCTCCACCGAAATCGAAGCCGAAGCCTTCGGTAGCGCCAATCAAAAGGCCGCTGCCCGCTCCGAATCGCGGATGAATCAAAACATCGTCGTGAACAACAGTACCATCGAAGCCAACGACATCGAGCTCCTGGCCGGTGAAGATCCGCAACGATTCTCCAATCGGATGGATAGCCTAGCCCGAGGTGATGCCTTTACCTTTTCGTTGCTCCCCTCGGTCTCTCTTCCGCCTAATGTCATCGATATCCTTGGCACTTCACGATTGCTGTCCAATGGGGATATCGATCTGATTGCAGACATCGGTAGTCCTATCGATCGTGTCACCTCCTTTGGCGAAGTGATCTCGTTGTCGTTGATCCCATTGGTCTTCGATGCCGACAAAACAGAGTTCGACGGTGGGGTAGGCCAAGTCAATCTCAGTTCCAGTGCCGAACTGATTGCAGGACAAGCGAGTACGTCGGTCGTGCAGATCATTCGTGCCAATCAAAACTTGGGTGGCACCCCCATCGTGATCGGCGATCTGCTGACGCCAGGACAGAAAGGAGCTCTCAATCAACCAGGACTCTCCCCGATCCCTGAGCGGATGGACTACGTCTTTGCACCACTGAATGTAGAGGACGTTGCCATCGACTTCTACCAAGGCTTTGTTGCTAAGGCGATTGCAGGAGCCAGTGTCGCAGGAAAACCCAACAACCTTTATCAGTTCAAACTACGGACAACATTCGAGCCGCAACGGTTGCTTCTGCATAACGAGGACTTCGATAATCCGACTCGCTGGCAACCGTTGGGGCTGGCTACGCCGGCTCTCGAACAGCAACTTGCAGCCAATTTCCAGCCGATTTATCGAAGTGATTTGTCGCTCCAACTCAAAAACGCATTGAACGAAAAATTCACCGTCGTACAGCCAGTCGATATGGAGCCGGTGAAGCTGGTTTACCAAAACATAGGAAACCTCCTGTTCGCCCAACGCGAAGAGATCCTGCAGTGGATTATCGATCATGCCACAGACACGGAAGCAGTCGCCAGGTATCAAGTCCAACTCGAGGTCGTGGAGAATCTATTGGAGGAATACGGTTTGATCGGAACCATTGATTCTCCCGATGGTCCGATCACGACCTACAAGAGCGAGCTCGATCTCCTATTCGTTGAGGTCCCAAACGTCATCGCTTCTCCTGGTTCGATCTTCATCGAAGCCACCGCCCCCGGCATCTTGGGAGACAACTTCTTACGGAATCTCTATCAAGGATTCACGAACGCTGGCGTCCTTGAAGCTCGAGCCGGTGCTCGAATCAATATTGTCAACGAAACTCCATTCACCATGACGGTGAACGGGGCGATCATTGAAGACAACATTCGTGTCACTACCGATGCCGATGGCAAGTACATCGCGATCAAACCGGGCAACATTGTCGTCAACAAGTCACCATTGACCAATGTGGACGAACAATCCGAACCTCAGATCAACATCGTTCAAGATTACGACGATGGTTCTCAGCAAGTCATCGACAGCCTTCCTGTCGATATCGCGAACATTGATCAAGACTTGTACATCGAAGGGGACATCATCAACAAGGATGGGCCCGTCTCGATCCGTAATCTCGAAGGGAGCATCTTTGTCAACGGTGAGATACGGGGCAAGACGGTCGATATCTTTGCCGCGAAAGACTTCAATCTCAACACTGACGGTTGGTATCACAGCAATCGCGACCCTCGCCAGTTGTTCGGTTACGATGTGTTCCGGGGGCAATTGTTCAACGCGGCCGAAGCCCTTCGCAGCCTCGACCAATTTGTGAATCTGCCAGATATTGCCTCGAGGATTGTAAGCCCCAATACGAATATCTCCGACGGTCAACAGACCTTGGCCCAAGCCATCGCCAACGACAACAGAAGGGTCATGGCCCAAGGGGATATCAACATCACCGCCCGCTTTCTCAATGTGAACGGCTTGATCCAAAGCGGTTCGGAGATCATCGAGTTCGGCGTTTCCAGTGACTTCCGACCTCCCGAATCCAATTCGAACGGTGACACGCAACGGACCAATTTTTTGGATGAGAATGGAGTGACATTGCTCCCAGGAATCTCGTACGGAACAGCTCGGGTCCCCATCGATGGTTATTGGGACCCATCGCAGCAGGCATTCGTCCTCGAGAAGATCCGGCCTGAGGGAGGCAACATCACGATTGCTGGCGAGATCGTGAGCACCGGCAACGGTCGACTCAAGGTGGCCACGGGTTTCCCCAGTATCAACATCGATAACGATAGCCCTTACCGGATCATCCTCAACGCGATCGACACGACCGAGTTCCGCCAAGGGAAGATCACTGTGATCGATTCGTTCCTCTTGACCAAAGCGGAATACCAATACGTCCTCGATGAGGATGCCATCGTCGAGACCCGATTCGAAGGGACGCAGGATCCGGTTACAAAGCTCATCAACTACAACCAAGTGTCGCAGGAGGAGCATCCGTACGGAACATCTCTCGAATACACCCTTCGCCCTGAGATGCAGTATGTTTGGGTGGAAGGCCAACGCAAATCGCAACAGACGATCATTACCTATATCCGCGATGAGAATTGGCTTCGCAACATATTCTATGACTTTCTCGGACTCGACAATGTTGACGTCAATGCGGACCCACAACAAGCCAAAGAGCTCGAAGACCTTTTAGTTCTATCCGAAACGTTGGAACTTGAAGGGGTGATGATCGTTGACGAGAACGGGGTTAGCCGGTTAGCGGTGCCTGAGTACGCCAACAATTCGGCCTACTCAATTGCGTACAAGCGTCATGGCGATCCACGCACAGCCATCGACAACTCAACGCTCGTTCGTAATCCGCCGTTCCAAGTCGACTTCACGAACACTCCTCCGTACGTCAACGCCTTCATCCCTTCGGACGCCAAGGTCTACCGGTATAAAGGACCGACGCCTGTTCAAGGCAAAGCCCTCATCGACCTGACCTTGACGAATTACTCGGACACTGCGCTTTGGGAAGTCACCAATCAGAACGCCCAGAACTTCGAACCCAATAACATCGATCGGTTTGATAGTTCGTTCCGCAATCGGAAGGTCACCACATCGGATACCGAGGAGTTGGATGGCAATTTGTTCCAGACCGTCAAGACCGTCGAAGAGGGGGTGCGCGATCTCTACACGAACACCCTCAAGGCCTCGTACCCAATCGGCATTCAGTTTGGCAAGAGTGCTGCCATTCCCAAAATCACCGTTTCTTCGCATGGAGGAATCGTTCTCGCCGGCCATATGGAAGTTCCGGAAACCGCGCAAATCGAACTTCTCTCCACAGGTGGTTCGATCCTCGCTCGCGAGGGAATAACGATCTTCGGAGCCAGTCCCAACGTCATCGCTCAGGGCCGAGTCGACTTGATCGTGGAAGGAGACCAAGGCCCGATCTATGTAGTCGCAGGGGGAGATATCGATCTCGGAGTCGTCTCGCGAGACAATCTATCCAGTACGCTCGAGATTGGAACGGTCTCTTCGACCGGCGGGGATGTTCGTATTCAAGCTGCCGATGGCATGCAGAACTTCTCATCGACCTCTGCGATACGTGGCGATCGCATCGAACTCGACGTGCGCTCAGGCAGAATCGGTTCTTCGGTCTCTCCGTTGCGCATCCAAAGCAATCTGCAAGGGACCGGAGGCTTGGCAGCCCTCGCGCAGGACACTATCTGGATCACACAGTTCCAAGGTGATATGCCGTTGATTCGAACTCCGTTCACCATCGCTACGGCATCGGTCGAATCGCTCGAGGAAGATGTGTTCCTGACCGCTGAGCAGGGCTCGATCTTGGACGGTGATGACGAGTCGCGCATCGAGCGAAAGAACACGGGTCGCCGAACTTCCACGAAAGGACTGATCCAAAGTGGAATCGCTAGCGGCGTCACTTCGACGAATGCGTTCCAGTTTCCCGTGTCGCCGGGCCTCTACCAAGCGATTCAGCCAACCGTCAACTTCCCGAACAAACCACCTGTCAATCCAACGGAGCGCCTCAACGTCAAGGGAGAGGATGTCTTCTTGACCGCGCTCGGCACCAATGGACAAGTTGGCCAAATCGGCCAGAACGTCGCCATCCTCAACCCGACGAACTACGGAGCCTTGCCTAAGGATCAAGCGGAGCTCATGTCCAAGGCCAACGCTCGGGACATCGTTGGTATTGCCTACGGCCTGTATCGCTATCTTGGCCCCGCCCAGTCCAATGTGAACTTGAGCCAGGAAAATTTCTCGAATCCACTGCGATGGCAGAAACTCAATGCGACTTTTGCGACTGGAGCGGATGCAACAGCCACCGTCACTCGCACGGTGGCCAATGGCGCCCGTGTGCGTGTCGAGTTCAACTCGAAAGACTATGGGCTTTACGAGTATCTCGGCAACACTTCGACGATGAATCTGACGACTCAGAATTACGCCGATACCAACCGATGGCAAAAAATCATTGGCGTCGCTTCCAATGAATCGACCAGCTTCTCCCTTCTGAATGGTGCACTCATCACCAACAAATCGGTGATTGATGCCATGACCCTCCGAAAGACCGAAGATGTCAACGTCGACTCCTCGGTAACTCTCCGAACCACAGCAAGGAAGCATGTCAACCTGGAGTCTCCAGGGCGTATGCCGGTCAGTCGCGTTCAAGCAGGTAACGACATCATCCTGCGGTCTGGAGAGAGGATCGTCGACAACGGAACCGATGTCGCGGCCATCGCGCTCGGCGGCAACGCAGACCTTTTCGCTAACCTAGCTGTCTCTGGATCGGTCGTGACCAGTCCGTTCCGCACGCAAGTCGGAACCCAAGGCTCACTCAGTGTCCAAGTCAATGGACCAGCCAATATCCTTCAGCGTTCGGCGGATACGTCCGTTCTTGGTCAAGACATCACTGTCAATAGCTTGTTCGTTGCCAACATCACCGCTGGAGGTTCGGTCGACGTGGAAGTCCAGGAAGGGAACTTGCTGGTTGGCAATATCACTTCGAGCACCGATATCGATCTCCTCGCACCCGGTGCGATTCTGGATGCTTATCCATCGCTCCCAGGCTTATTCGTCAACGTCCGAACGACCCCGGGTGCCGTTCCAGGACATGTGACCATGACCGCCAATGAAATCGGAAGCGAATTGGCACCACTCACCGTCGACATCTCAGGGGAGTTGACGACACAAACCATCCGCAATCAATGGATCCATGCGGCCACCGATCTGGTTGCTCGCAATATGGTTTCGACCATGGGCAGCATCACTGTCACTGGCTTGGCCGATGTGCTGGTGGGTTCGATCCGCGCGCTTCAAGGGAACGTGATCGTTCAAACGATCGGGTCCATTCTCGATGTTGATGGCGATGCCCAGGCGGATATCGAAGCGATTTCCATTTCACTCGGTGCTTCTGAAGGGGTGATTGGTGCTCCGGAAGATGATGTCGAGATCGACACGGCGAATACCGAAGCAAGCCGTTTCTCGGCCATCGCTCAAGGTCATGTGTACGTGACCGAAAAAACAGGACGCTTGAATGTCTTTGATGCCCAGTCCACACAGCGAGGAGACGTGCGCATTGTTGTCTCCGAGACGAGTGCTTCGGGCGAGGACTTGATCGCAGTGGATCGAGGTTTGATCCGCGCATGGGATGGGCAGATCATGCTCTACGCGGGTGACCTCATCACCGTGAATGGTACGCTCGACGCCAGAAACATTCATCTCCATGGCGATTATCGCGATGCGGATGCTGCCGGAACCACGTTGACCGTCAACGGACCGGTAACCGCAAGCTATGCCGAGATCATGACTGGCGATGGAGCCGATCAAGTCGTAATCGCCGCAGCGGTTATGGCCGGATGGGCCATTCGTGTCGGCAAAGGGGACGATGAAGTCACGGCAGGCAGTGGCAACGACAAGATCTACGGTGGGGATGGTCGGGATATTCTTCGAGGTGGCGCCGGAGATGATTATATCGATGCAGGATTCGGAATCGGCGACGAACTCTATGGCCAATCCGGAAACGATATCCTCTTCGGTTCACCGAGTGGTTTAGAAAATGATCCGAACTTCGACGATGCCGTCCGATTTGGCGACTATATCGAAGGTGGCGAAGGGAACGATACGATCTATGCGCTCGGCGGAGCCGACTTGATCCTGGGTGGCGATGGCAACGATGTGATCGATGCGGGAGATGGTAGCGACCGCGTCCTGGGCGGACTGGGAGATGATACCTTGATTGCCGGTATCGGCTTGTCGGATGAACTGCGAGGTGAGGATGGGAATGACTATCTCATCGGAAGCGATGTCGGCAACGATACGCTGCTTGGCGGCGGTGGAAACGACCGTATCCTAGGTCAGGCCGGTAACGATACCATCGACGCGGGCGATGGAGATGACTTCGTCGACGCAGGCGCAGGGACCGATAGCGTCTTAGGAGGCGCCGGAAATGACGAACTCTACGCAGGCACCGGCGTCAACGATGTCGTGCGCGGTGGAGAGGGCGATGATGTCATCTATGGATCCAATGACGGTGCGGATCAACTCTTCGGAGATGCAGGTCGTGATCGCATCCTGGGGCAAGCTGGCAACGATCGCATCGAGGGAGGAAGCGGCGATGATATCCTCGATGGAGGAGCTGGCGACGATACCATCTACGGCGATGCCGGCCGCGACCTCATCGTCGGTGGCGCCAACCACGATGTTCTTTATGCCCTCAATCCAACCAATTCCGGAGCTGATAACTCCGTCGACTATGTGTATGGTGATTTCGGCACCAACGGCAACGAAGTCGGCTCGGGGCGAGACCAACTGTTCGGCGATGGGGGTCGCGATCTGCTCTACGGCGAAGGAGACGACGATCTCATCGACGATGATGTAAGCGTCGCAGGTATCCCGAACCCAAGTGCCTCCCTCGACTTCATCGACTATGGCACTGGCGATGGGGCGAACCCCACGACATTCACGGCGCCACCAGCAACCCCGAACCCAACACTGCTTCCTCCTGGCCCCGCGTTTCAATCCCCGCGAGCTGCATATCCTTCAGGTATCAATGATCTGGGGCGATGGGGTGAGCTGTCTGGATCCGCATCTGGTACAGGGCTCAATCGAACCGGCATTACATCCGCACCATCCATTGCAAGCACGAGCAACGGAGTGGTCGCTGCCTGGAGTGAAGCGTTCAACGGTCGGACACGTATCTACGTGGCCGAGCATAACGGCACATTGTGGCAAGAGTTACCGCAACCTCCCGGAACCGGCGTACTGGGTACCGCTTCGCAATCGAGCAATCCGCAGATCCTAGTCACCGCTTCAGGACGCCCCACGGTGGCATGGACAGAACGTACCGCAACCGGCAGCAATATCTTGCTCGCCCAGTGGGATGCCGCCGCGAATAGCGGAGCCGGTGCCTGGATAGCACTCGGTACCTCCCTCAGCAGCAACGGTTTGTCGAATACGGGCAACGCAGATCATGCCATCCTCGTAGAAACCACGTTCGGTCTGGTGGTGGCCTGGCAGAACACCGTAGGGGGCGTTGTGCAGGCCTACGCGCGAGTCTTCAACGGAACGAATTGGGTCGCGATCGGATCAGGGAGCGATGCAGGCAATGGGATCACCAATGGCGCTGCGGATTCAGACATCCGCGAACTGAGCCTCGCAGCTCGAGAAGGCAAGATCGCTCTTGCGTGGTCTCAGCGCGATTCCGCCTCTGGATTGCGCCATATTCGACTGCGTGAATACTCCGGTACCACTTGGAATGAAATCGAAGGTTCCGCCACAGGTTCCGGAGTCAGCGGTCGCGCCAACAACAGCTTTGACGGCGTGGTCACTCACCATGCTTCTCCGAGCGTAGCGTATGTCGGCAGCGAATTGCTCGTCGCCTGGCAAGCTTATTCCGATCAATCGTCCCACATCACCGTCGCGCAATTCGCACGCGGGGTCAGTATCCCAGCTGTGGTCTCCACCACTGAGACAACAGCCCGAGCGGCCCAACCGAAACTGGTCAGCAGCGGAACCGTCGCCCACTTGCTGTGGGCCGATGGAATCGATCGATTGTACGCAAAACGCTGGAATGGCCAGACGATGATCGAGCAGCTCCCTGGCGATGCCTCGGGGATTGGCATCACGTTCACTGGACGTCAGATCGATCATTTGGCCGCCTCCGTGGATTCGAGCGGCCGACCCGCGGTCGCGTGGACAGACCTCTCCCAAGGTCAGCCTAGCCTCATGGTGCGACGCAATCATGCCCCGTCCGTCGGGGCCGTTCATATCGCATCCGCCAATGGCAATTCGATCCAACAAATTCTCGATACACAGACGCTTGGCGCAGGTAATGTGATCGTCGTCGAAGGTGCAGTGAGTGGTGATGTGATCATCAGCGCGGCCGATGCCGGCGTAACGATTTGGGGGGCTCCTGGAGCCAGCATTCAAGGCAATGTCTCGGTTCAATCCAACGACGTACGGTTGCATCGGCTGACGATCGTCGGTCA
>JALOQW010000181.1 GCA_025459275.1 Pirellula sp. | reverse complement strand
GATGAGGTCCGTGGTTGGGCCGAGATGATTCTTGAGGTGATCGATAATGGTCGCATGCCACCATGGCATGCCGATCCGAACTTCGGTTCATTCAAGAATTCGAGATCGATGACTGCCGAAGAGATCGACTTGGTTCGAAAGTGGGTCCGAGGAGGCGCAGCCATGGGCAATCAGGAAGATGCGCCAGTTGTGCCTGAGATAGCAACCGGTTGGCGATTGGACCGAGATCCCGATTTGATCGTTGAGATGCGCAAAACTCCGTATCCAGTTCCTGCGTCCGGGACGGTGGAGTATCAGTATTTTGTCGTCGATCCCAAGCTGACCGAAGACCGTTGGATCTCCGGAGCTCAGGTCATTCCAGGCGATTCGGCTGTTGTGCATCATGCCATCGTCTTTATCCGACCGACTGATGATGTCGACTTTCAAGGGATCGGTTGGTTGACGGCTTATGTTCCTGGTCAGATGGCGACCAAGTTTCCTGAAGGGTATGCCCGTCGTGTGCCGGCGGGCTCGAAGCTGGTGTTTCAGATGCATTACACACCCAATGGGCGCGAGACGACGGATCTTTCGAAAGTTGGTATGACCTTTGTTGACGAAGCGAGTGTGACTCACGAGGTCTACACCTTGGCGGGCTTGGATCAAGACTTTGAGATTCCGCCGGGGGTTGCTGATCATCGCGTCGATGCGAGACTCCATCGATTGCCTCGCGATGGCGAGCTGTTGGCTGTTTCGCCGCATATGCATCTTCGTGGCAAGTCGTTTGAGCTCCGTTCCGAGGATGCATCAGGAACATCCATTTTGTTGCGTGTGCCTCGTTACGATTTCAACTGGCAACACACCTATGAGTTCGAGCAGCGAATCCCACTTGATCGAGTGAGTCGCATCGACTTCACCGCATCGTTTGATAATTCTGCCGACAATCCATTCAATCCCGATCCGGCAGAGTACGTGATGTGGGGGGATCAAACCTGGGAGGAGATGGCGGTCGCATTCTTCGAGGTGGCTCGTCCACGGGTTTCGCAAGATACGCAGACAGCCATGCAGTCCGGTTCGACGTTGGTCTCGAAGCCAACGGAGCCGTCGACCAAGGCGGTCTCGTATGCCGAAGACTTCATTCGATCCATGGATCGCGATGGTGACGGTCGAGTCGCATGGGAAGAGGCCACCCATGTGGTACGAGACTATTCGTTTCATCGGTTGGATCGTGATCGCGATCGATTCATCACTCGTGAAGAGCTGATTCAGGCTGTGGACGAACGCCGTGGCCGATGAATTCATGAGTGACAATCTACCTGTTCCGACGACGATGTCGGCGCGACTGTTTGCATCGGTCATCGATTATCCGAAAACCTGTTTCATTGCCATCCTTGCCATTACGGCCGTAGCGATCGGAGGCTACGTCGACCCAACGTGGCCTGAGCGATTGATCGCGTTGGCCAAGAATTCACCGTTACCGGAAGAACAGACGCCGGGCCTATCGGGTTCAGCTCCAACGCAGGGGAACGTGCCTCGACGGCGAGGGCGCATCTCTAGCGGTCGATCCGACGCGGTCCTGGTGATCAAGTCTCCAAGTATCTTTACGCCCGACGGTGCGGCTGCTTTCCGGAAGGTGGTCGACAAGGTAAGAGAGTTGGATGTGGTTGCGAGCGCTCGGTCGTTGGATGAAGCGCCGCCACTCAATATCTTTGGCCTCGCCGAGCCGGTCTTGCCTCGCGGGCATGCCACGCCTCAGCGATTTGAAGTTTCGAAACAAAAAGCGGTCGACCATCCTTTGGTGGTCGGGCAAATGTTGTCCCCGGATGCGAAGACGGCATTGGTAGAGATTCAGTACGACTGGGTCTTTGTGCGTCGCGATGAAGATTGCGTTGCTCCCATCCTCGAAGCCTCGAAGCAAGCGGCTGCTGAGTATCCGCAAATTCCGATGGAGTTTCATGTCACAGGGGCAGTACCATTTCGGCTGATGCTCAGCCGGAACAATCGGGAGAACGAAGTTCGATATCAGATCATCGGCTACAGCATGATCCTGCTCATGGCTGCTTTGCTATTCCGAGGATTATCGGTGGTTCTTGTCGTGGCGGCTGCGCCGGTGCTGGGTGTCTTTTGGACTTTGGGGATCCTTCGATACTTTGACTGGCAAGACAACCCCTTCAGCTTCGTCATTCTACCTGTTCTGTTGAGTCTGGTCGGCTTCACGGATGGAGTGCACATGATGATCCATATTCGTAAGTGCATGCGCGAGGGGATGGCACCGAGAGCAGCCTGCAAGCATACGCTGGGCTTAGTGGGACTGGCCTGTTTTTTGACATCCTTAACAACGGCGATTGGGATGGGTTCCTTGGGCTGGGCAAGTCATGAAGTGGTTCGGGAGTTCGGTTGGTCTTGCGTCATCGGCGTGGTTGCAACGTGGGTGTCGGTGATGCTGGTGATTCCGTTGATTAGTACCACGCGGTGGAGCCGACGTTTTGCCCGCGGTGCCCAACGCGATTTTCTGGATCGCAATTTGGATCGGCTCGGGCCGTTGATCGGGGCGATTATCCAACGCAAGCGAGTGATTTCCTACGTCGCCATTCTGCTGACAATACTTCTTGGAATGGTTGCGTTATCCCTGCGCCCGGATGATCGCAAGTCGAGTTCGCTACCGACAGGCAGCGATGTTCAGTTATCGATGGCCCATTTGGATCAGGCCATGGGTGGGCTCGAAGTCTGCAACATTCAAGTTCAGTGGGACCCCGGGCGGTGGACGGAGGAGCAGATCGTACCGATCTTGTCGCGTGTGGAAGAAATCTTAAAGACCGAATCACTCATCGGTCATCCGCTTTCCATAGTGAGGTTGCTTGAAGCGTTACCCGGAGAAGGGACTGCTGTCGACAAGCTATCCATGGCAGAGTTATTGCCTCCGCCCCTCAAACAAGCGCTCTACAGTCCGGAAAACGGCGCAGCCAAAGTGACATTCCGTTGTCAGGATCTTGGAACCGCGACCTACAAACCCACCTTTGAACGGATTGAGAGTGCGCTCAAGACCCTGGAATCAGACCATGCAGGGCTGAGTCTTGAGATGCAGGGAGATGCGATATGGAGATGGCAGAATCTGTACAAGATTGTCACCGACCTTTCCTCGAGCCTGGGGAGTGCAGCCCTGGTGATATTCGCTGTGCTCGCGATCGCCTACCGTTCGCTCCGGCTGGGCCTGATCGCTGTGGTACCCAACATTATGCCGTTGTTCGCGGCTGCATCTTACATGGCGGTCACCGGCCAGCCACTTGAGATCGTTGGTGTGTGCTGCTTCACGATTTGTCTCGGGATCGCAGTCGATGATACGATCCATTTTCTTTCTCGATACACCGAAGAGCTCAAAACAGGCAAAGACCATTCCCAAGTGATCCAGGACTCGTTCCAAGGGGTAGGAGTTGGGCTGACCATGACCACCATCGTACTCGTCGCCGGATTCTCTTCGGTACTCTTTAGTGACACACGCGACCATCGCGTCTTCGGAACGCTTGGCATCATCACGCTGCTGGTGGCACTTTTTTGTGACTTGTTATTCTTGCCCGCCCTGTTGTCCTATTTTCATCGACATCGTCCATCTAAAACCCTCCCCGTTGATCACTGAGGCTGTCTGCTCGAATGCCACCCTCCGAAGAAGTCCTATTGCAAGCCTGGAACGTGCACCAGCGAGGCGATGTTGGCAAAGCCTTGCAGGTGTATCGTGATGTATTGAGTCGAGAGCCCCGGAATGCGAATGCCTGGTGCTACTTGGGAATCGCCATGCACGATCTGCGGCAGTACACAGAAGCGGTTCAGGCGTACGAGCAGGCCTTGAAGTTGCAGTCCAATTTCCCCATCGCTTGGAATAACATGGGGAACACCCTTCGTTATCTCGGTCGCGTCGAAGAAGCCGATGCCGCTTTTCAAAAGGCGATCGATCTACAACCAGGCTACTTCAACGCATATCGGAATCGAGGCACGTTGCACGCATGGAGTGGACGAATCGATCTTGCCTTCGAGTACTACTACCAAGCGATGGAATTGCAGCCCAACGATGCGGAACTGCATCGCAATCTTGGCGTGATTCACTTGCTGCAAGGGAACTTTGAGGATGGCTGGCGGGAATATCGTTATCGTTGGCAGTGCCGCGAAGCCATCAAGCATCCTTACCGACAACCCAAGTGGACTGGCCAGGAATTGCGAGATCGCACCATACTGCTGTACAGCGAACAAGGATTGGGGGACACGATCCACTTCGTGCGTTTCGCGAAGATCCTTAAGGAACAGGGTGCTCGAACCATTCTGCATATGCAACCCGCGCTGCTCGCCTTGCTGCAAGGTTGCGAAGGGATCGATGCCATCGTTCCGAATTCATGGAGCGTCAGTCACCCCTTCGATTATCACTGCTCCCTGGTCGACGTGGCGGATGTGCTGGGGATCCGACTGGAAACGATCCCGTCGACGGTTCCTTACATTACGGTACGAGAAAATCTTGTCGCCTATTGGCGCTCCCAGCTGAACAAGCTTCTTCCACCGAGCAAGATGCGTGTGGGATTGGTCTGGCAAGGGAACGCGGACCATCAAGCGGATATGTTTCGATCTTTCGCACTCCGTGAACTGGAACCCTTATGCGACCTGGAGGGGGTGCAGCTGATCAGTCTGCAATTTGGCAAGGGGAGCGAACAGCTTCGCGACTGGAAGGGGAACAAACCGATCCATGTCCTGCCGGATAACTTGGATCAGTCCAGCGGTGCATTTATGGATACCGCCGCCATTTTGCAGCATTTGGACTGGGTCGTCACCAGTGATACATCCATGGCCCATTTGGCAGGAGCCTTGGCCCGGCCTACCATGGTAATGCTGGGCTACACTCCCGATTGGCGATGGTTGTTGGATCGAGACGATAGCCCGTGGTATCCCACCTTGAAACTGTTCCGCCAAAGTCGTGTCGGCGATTGGCACTCCGTAGCAACACAGGTTCGCGACGCACTCGCGGCCGCGATTCCCTCATGACGTCATCTGAGATCGAACTGACAAGAACTTGCGAAGTTGCCAACCCCTTTGTCGGCGGGGTCCAGCCCTTAAAAATCGGTGCGGTCGATATTGGCTTCCCCGTGGTGCAAGCGGCCCTCAGCGGTTACAGCGATTGGCCCATGCGGGTCATCGCTCGACGCCATGGCGCGTCGTACACACTTTGTGAAGTGATGCTCGACCAATTCTTAGTCAGTCTCAAGGACCGAAAGAAGACGCAACACTTTCTTTACAACACTCCGGAGGAGCATCCGGTTGCAGGGCAACTCATGGGGGCGGAGCCCGAACAGTTTTCGCTTGGAGCTCAGAAGCTGGTCGAAGCAGGGTTCGCCGTCATCGACATCAACTTCGGTTGCCCTGTCAAGAAAGTTCTCGGACGCTGCCGCGGTGGATTCCACCTCAGTCAGCCTGAGGTCGCTCTCGAAATTGTGCGTCGCACACGCGATCGAGTCCCCCCCCACATTCCGGTGACTATCAAGATGAGACGTGGGATCGATGATACACCGGCCAGCCGGGATCGATTCTATGAGATTCTCGATGGCGCCTTTGCGTATGGCGTCGATGCCATTACGGTCCATGGCCGGACCGTCGAGCAACGTTACGTTGGACCGAGCCGTTGGGGATTCCTCAAAGAAGTGAAACAACATGTTGGACCGAAGCGCATCATTCTCGGAAGTGGCGACCTGTTCAGCGCTGACGATTGCTTGAGGATGATGCAGGAGACCGGTATTGATGGAGTCACGGTCGCACGTGGTTGTATTGGCAACCCATGGATCTTTCGCCAGGCCCAGGCCGTCTTTCGTGGACAACCATTGCCGTCCCCTCCAAGCGTACTCGAGCAGCGCGAAGTCATGCTAGAACATTTTCGACTGGCTGAACAATTGTACGGACCGGAACGAGCGGGAGTGCCGATGCGCAAGTTCGGTATCAAGTACTCCGCTTCCCATCCTTTGGGTATGACAGTGCGGGATGAGTTTGTACGTGTGAAGGATTTTCAAGGTTGGTTAGCGGTCCTCGATCGCTGGTACCGCGACGATGCGCCTGGAGTTTATCCCAGCCGTGTCCTGTACGAACAAGAACAGGAATGCGGTTAACGGCCATGCCTCACCGGATCTCGCTGCGCCGCGGTTGGAAGCGATCTTCGCCCGAATGGTCGGCGCCCGAACTTTGGGAGAGGATCTTTCACGCTCCGACCCTTCCGGCCAGCACGATCGGAGTGCGATTGGTCATCGTCCCATGCTTCAGTGGCTGGCAAATTCATCTGAATGGGAACGAGTTGACTTGGAGCCAGACCGATTCCCGATTAGATTGCGAAGTGACACATCGCTTGGAGCGTGTGAACCGAATCATCGTGCGTGGTATCCAGACGAAGCCAAGCCATGCCAAGGAAGGCGAACGACAAGAACTGCTATCCCCTTTCGACGCCTACCTCGAAATCTACGACGAAGAATGAAGTATTCAACAGCATTACGGACAGCTTGGATTGGGATTATCGCCATATGTCTCGCGGGCTGCACCCCACCCGCACCGGACAAAGCCGCTTCCAAACCCCAGCCATCGGAAACAACGGTTTCCCAGGCTCAATCCACGCAGAATACGGACGAAACCGAGCCTGCGACTCCCGAGAAGCCTACGCCCCAAACAGACTCGCCCCAGTCCTCTACGCCCGCACCCAAAGACCCTCCGAAGCCAGAGGAGCCGCCTCTCGATGACAGTATCCATGTCGATTCTTTATTGGCTGCGCGTCTTCCAGCAGAGGAACTAGAACTGGGCTGGATCCGGTTGTTCGATGGCCAATCGATGATGGGATGGCGGAATGCGGGCAATGCCAACTGGCGCGTCGAGGAAGGGGAAATTCGAGCCGATAGCGGAGAGTCGGGGCTGCTGGTGACCGAAGTTCGATTCGCCGACTATGAATTGGAATTGGAGTATTTCGGAGCAGAGAATACGAACAGCGGCATCTTTCTACGGACACCGGACCAACCCACGGACCCTCAAGTCGACTGCTACGAACTCAATATTGCACCACCCGACAATCCCTTCCCTACCGGATCTCTTGTCGGGCGGATTAAAGTTTCTGAACAAATCGATGCACCGGATTCGGAGCAGTGGCATACGTTGCATGCATTGGTCGATCAAGCCCATGTCCAGGTTTGGCTGGATGGTCAGCAGTGTGTTGACTACCAAGATGACGCCGGCCTAAGTGCCGGGAAGATTGGGCTTCAGTTTCGCGAGGGACCGATACGGTTCCGGAACATTCGCGTTCGGCCTATTGGTTATCGGGTCGTGCCCGGCGCGAACGCTGCGGATTGGAACGAAGCCAAGGGGGAGATCCGAGCCACATTTACCGAAACCGGGACGATTGCGATCGAAGGGGGCCGCGGGCACTTGGAGTTGCTTCAGCCGCATGCGAACGTCTGCATCCAGGCCACCGCGTTGACGCAATCCGAGAACACGAATTCGGGGATCTTCTTTCGTTGCATCCCTGGCGAAGACATGAACGGTTACGAATGTCAAATTCATCATGGCTTTCGCGACGATCGCCGCCGAGCCGTCGACGCGGGTTCCGGCGCCATCTTCCGACGGCAAAATGCTCGGGCGGTGTTGAGTGACGAAGGGCAACCTGTTCATCTGACCATCATTGCGGATGGCCCGCATATCGCGACTTGGGTCGAAGGGGTCCAGGTCGTCCAGTGGGAGGATACGCGTTCCGCGAATCCCAACCCACGCAAAGGCCTTCGAACAGAAGCAGGAACGATCATGCTGCAAGGTCATGATCCCGGGACCAAAATCGAGTTCTTAGGATTGTCGATCAGCCCCCTTCCGTAGTAACTTCCCTCCACGGCCTCCGCGGCCATGGCTACATCTCGTAGCCACGCTCCTCGTAGCATCGTCGCCAGACGGTGGACTGTCGCTTCGATCCACGGCCTCCGCAGCCATGGCTACCCATCCACGGCCTAGGCGGCCATGGCTACCCATCCACGGGCTCGGCGGCCATGGCTACGAAACGAAACCCGTAGCCACTTTCCCCGTAGCCATCGTCGCCAGACGGTGGAGATCGCGATACACTTAACGAGCCTGCATTGACTCATCTGCGGCCATGGCTACCTATCCACGGCCTAGGCGGCCGTGGCTACGATGGGTCGCCTCCGCCTCCGCCGCCATGGCTACGTTGGGTTGCTTCCTCATCCGTGGCCACGATCAATCGACAAGAATTCATGGATGGTACAT
>JALOQW010000521.1 GCA_025459275.1 Pirellula sp. | reverse complement strand
ATCGAGACGAGAAGATAGGTGACTTTGCGAATGTTGTCATACGCAACGCGGCCTTCTTCAATGCCGGCTACGATCGATCCGAAGTTATCGTCGCTGATGACCAGTTCGGCGGCTTCTCGCGCGACATCGGTTCCGGACTTGCCCATTGCGACTCCGATATTGGCCGCTCGCAGGGCAGGCGCGTCGTTCACGCCGTCGCCAGTGACCGCCACAAAGTTTCCTGCTTCTCTAGCGGCATTGACAATTTGAAGCTTTTGTCGCGGAGTGACCCGCGCGAAGACTCGCACTTGTTTGACGATCTCGGCGAGCTCTTGAGGGCTTTTCCCCTCGATCTCCGCTGCGGTTGCAACTTGTTTCTCCGAGGATGCGAGTCCCAAATCGCGAGCGATGGCTAGTGCGGTGACTCGATGGTCGCCCGTGATCATCGAAACACGAACTCCAGCATCATGACACGCGGCGACCGCAGCTCTCGCATCAGAGCGAAGCGGATCGATCATTCCAAGGAATCCTAGCCACTTCAAGCCCGACGGTCGTGGGGGAGCGTCATCGGAGGAGATCGACTCTTGCACATCGCCTTGAGCCACGGCGATCACTCGTAGTCCTTGCTCGGCAAGCTTAATAGCGATCCGATCGATAGCGGCCCGTTCGTCCGATCCTTTGGTCAAGGAGCACATCGCCAGGACCCGTTCCGGCGCGCCTTTAACCACGACGATCGTTCGGTTTCCTTGCCTGTGGTAAGTCGCTGCGAACTGGTGCTCGGATTCAAATGGGATCTGGTTGATCTGCGGCCATTGCTCGAGCAGCATCCCTCGCTGCAGCCCAAGCTTGTATCCGACACTGAGGATGGCGATGTCCACGGCGTCACCGCGCCAGATCCACGTGTGGTCGCGCTGGTGCAGATCGGACTCGTTGCACAAAATCGCTGCCCGCACGAATTCCAATAGATCAGGATCGGGATCGGCCACTGGCTTTCCATCGTCCAAAACGTTTCCGTTGGGCGCGAATCCTTCTCCCGAAACATCGAATTGGCGGCCATCAGCGAGTCGCAGCTCTCGCACGGTTAATTCGTTGCACGTCAACGTTCCGGTCTTGTCGGTCGCAATCATGGTGCAACTCCCAAGCCCCTCTACGGCGGTCAATCTGCGGACGATCACGTTTCGCTTGGCCATCCGGTTCGTGGCAACGGCCAACGCGACCGTCATCGCTACCGGTAGTCCTTCAGGGATGGCGGATACCGCCAAGGCGACGATCAAGAAGAACGTGTCCGCGTAGGTGTACTTCCACATCACCATTCCCAGCAAGCCAATGGCAACTGAAAGAGTGATCGTTCCAATCGCGATATGATTTGTGAATCGCTCCATTCGAGCGATCAAGGGGGGGACACCACCGCTGGACGCTAGGACATCGACAGCCAGCTGGCCAACCTGGGTCGATAATCCAGTCGCAACCACGACCCCTTTCGCTCGTCCTCGCGTGATCATTGATCCCGCGAAGGCCATGTTGTGATGATCCGCCACCGTGGCTTGTTCCTCTCC
The DNA here is from genome assembly GCA_025459275.1 of Pirellula sp. GTDB lineage: Bacteria > Planctomycetota > Planctomycetia > Pirellulales > Pirellulaceae > JBKCUI01. Next base: position 3,584 of record JALOQW010000521.1, on the reverse strand, counting down.
CATCCAGGTCGCGTCCTTGGGTACTGCCAAGGATTCTCCCGTAAGCAGCGATTCATCGATCTCTGCACCTTGCGTCGACAAGAGTCGCATATCTGCTGCGACACGGTTACCGGATTCCAACCAGACGATATCGCCGGGTACGAGCTCGTCCGCCATGATTTCTCGGATTTCGCCGTCTCGTTCGACTTGCGCATGCATACGAAGAAGTTTGCGCAGCGCCAAGCTACTCTTTTCTGCTTGGGCTTCCTGATAAGCTCCAATGACGGCGTTGATGAGCAGTACCAATCCGATGAACACAGCATCCTTGACGTCTCCGATCACGAGCGAGACAACTGCTGCGGCGACGAGGACATAAATCAGCGGATTGACAAACTGGCGAAGCACGATCTGCCAAAGGGGTGTAGCCCCACGCTCTGGCAATTGGTTAGAGCCATAAAGATCTCGGCGTTTCAACACCTCGCTTTCCGTGAGGCCATGGACATTGGACTTCAGCGTCTCTAGAACATGCTCGGTCGTTTCGGAATGCCAGTGTTGTTTGGGCTGTTCGACGTGCGACGCTGGTCGAGTCATTGAATTAGCGGTTAGGGTCTTCGTTCGTTTTGTAAACGGTTTTCGAGGTCCTGCACACGCGACCTTAGTGCATCGATCTCTGTTTGTAGTCGAGAAATCTCAGACTGCATCTCTGCAATGGTTTCTGAAGTGACATCAGCCGGTCTGTTGGCATTTCTGTCCCAATTCTCGCGATTGGAAGGTCTCGCTACTGGATCCGCATTTGCCAACACGGGTACTTCCACGCGCATTTTTTGCCGACCTCGATAAAACCCGATCAACAAGGACTGGCCGGCTACGGAGGATCGGGTCGCTGCAACGACATCATCTGCGAAGTTGATCATGCGACCATCGATATCAACGATGCAATCGCCTGGTCGCAAGCCTGCACGTTCTGCCGCCGATCCCACCACGACTTCCGAGATCGATGCGCCGCGAAACACCGGAATACCAAACTGTTGACGAAATGCCTCCGATAGATCGGAAAGCGAAACCCCAAGTACCAAACCTCCATCCTGGACCAGGGAGCTGTCCCTGCAACTGTCGAGCGATCGCGCGGTCTTGCAACACAGCCGTCAAGTTCATACTGCGCCCTCGCCTTTGGACCAAGAACTTGATCGGTTCCCCCGGCGCGAACTTCGTTAGCTCCGAAGCGAACTGATCGATGGAGGTAACGGCTTGACCTCCGACCCCGATGACCCGGTCCCCTTGTCGAAATCCGCTTTTCCAAGCGGGTGATTGTGGCATTACTTCGACCACCGCCAATCCGAAGGCTCCCCCAGGTACCGGCTCGACGGTAAGCCCTAGATATCCGCCCTCTTCCATATTGGGCTCAGGCTCCACAAAGGGAGTCGCGGGGGAAGGAGGAGGCGACTTCTTTTTCGGCGTGATTACCAACGGCGCAGCACGTTGCTTGTTCGCAGGGGGCAACTGCATGGTTGGAGCTGGTTCCTTGACGGCAGGGGTTGCCTCTGGAAGAGGCAATTCTTCCGCTGCTTCGCCCTTCCCCTCGTCACCTTTTTCGGCATCTGCGGGTGGAGGTTCTGTCTTTTTTCCCGCAGCTTCCTTGAGGCGATTCTCAAGTTGTTTTAAGAAATCTTGGGCAGACGCATCCTCGACATGAATCGCTAATGCGACCAAGCATCCCAATGTCAACCTGATCAGCCATGCCATGATTGGCCCCGCTCCTTGGAAATGAACTCATGGGGAAACGTGATCGCCATGATCCGCCCTCTTCTGATTGTTGCGATCCCGAATGATCGAAGCAACCGCGAAACGTTAGAATGCGAAGCGATTTGCCGAGACGCGGATTTTTGGACAGTCTGGAACCGCGTCGAGAAAAATCTTTCCATAGGATTTTTCCACGATGCGTGGATCGGTGACCAAAACGATCCCCGAATCGGTAGCGGTGCGGATCAGTCGGCCGAATCCTTGTCGAAATTTGATGACCGCTTCCGGTAACTGAAAGTCTCGAAAGGGATTGCCGCCATTCTTTCGGATCGCTTCCAAGCGAGCCTCCAACAACGGATGGTCCGGGACGCTGAACGGTAACTTGGTGATCACGACCAATCGCAATGCGTCGCCAGGGACATCGACTCCCTGCCAAAAGCTTTCGGCGCCGAACAAGACCCCTCGAGGTTGTTCTTGAAACGAGCGAAGCAGTTCACTGCGTGGGGTACCGTCGGCCTGGGAGTAGATAGCGAGCTCATGTTCGTCCATCCAAGGCTTCAGCGCGGCGCAGCACTTGCGTAATGAATCGTAGGAGGTAAAGAGCAAGAATGCATGTCCATCCGTCAGTCCGAGATAGTGCTTGAGCGCGGGCAGGATCGCCGCTTCGTACTCACCTCGCCCATTGGACGGATCGGGCACATCGGTCAACACATGGAGTTCCGCAAGACGTCGATAATCGAACGGGCTTCCCAATTGAACGGGCTCGGCTCCGACCGCACCAATTCTCTTTTGAAAAAATGCAAATCCGTTTTCTTTACCCGTGCTGAGTGTTGCGCTGGTCATGATGACACTTGGGACCTTGCGGAACAAATGTTCACGCAGATACTCGCCGACATCCAAGGGGCTGCTACGTAGCATCATTCGGACCGATCCAATTTGCGACCCGGATCGGGACTCGGTTCGTTCGATCCAATGCACTGCATCCTCTTGTTTTTGGAGCAACCACTGTTCAAGACCTGCTGAGAGCGATGACAAGCGCGCGCTGGCGGACATCATGTCGAGCTTGGCATTCGCATCTTTCAGGTCTTTACCGAACCGTTCGAGTTGCTCCGATAGATCTTTGAGTCGCTGTCCAAGAGACGATGTGATCCCAAGCGGTTCGCGAACCCGACCGTTGGCTGGGGCCTCACGACTCAGCCATCCGGACAGTTCGGCAACCAGATCATCCAGAGCTTCCATGCAACGATACGTTTCTGCCGACAACTGATTCAAGTTCAGCGCTGCGAGAATCCCTTTATCCGTTCTTGGATTGTAGAGTTTGCGAAGCGTGTAGTCGATTTGTGAGTTGCTGATGGAAAGCCCGAGATGTTCTCCAGCTACCGCTTCCATGGTGTGGCATTCATCAAAGATCACTGCGTCATACTTCGGTAGAATGCCTCCTCCCAGTGCTCGCACAGCCAAGTCACTGAAGAAGAGGGCGTGATTGACCACCAAGATCTGTGTGTTCTGCACGCGGCGGCGTGCTGCATAATAGAAACAGCTTCCATGATGCTTGCACTTGCGTCCCATGCAGTTCCCTGCATCGCTTGCGATTTCATCCCAAAGCGCGCTTGACGGTCGAAAGCTCAAGCTGCTGAGCGAACCATCGTTCGTCGATCGTACCCATCGCTCGATTGAAAGCAGTTGGTCGAATTCATCATCTTTGGAGACGTCCTTGCAGACGTGATTTTTGTCCAGTTCGTTGCCTCCTGCGCCCGTACCGATGCGATCGACAAAGTAGCCCAGACAGACTGTCGGCTGGTATTTCACCAGGTAGGTCTTTGTTTCAGCCGGACACTCGTCCTCATCGATCTCCTGCTTGATGC